>JACZQS010000298.1 GCA_022545625.1 Pseudomonadota bacterium | reverse complement strand
CGGCCAGTACTGTGCTTATCTCGACCACTAGCGGCGCCTGTAACATGTCACCGAAATCGACTATGCCACTGATCGGCGTATCCGCATCGGCCCCGGCATGCAGATTTCCAAAATGCATGTCGGCATGAATCACCTGTGCGCGCAGCACTGACAATTCAGGCACCACCGAGCTTGCAAAATGCTGCAAAACCCCCTCGACCAGGGTGCGGACTTCGGTGTCCTCAATCGCGCTGGTGCAGGGCAGAAGCTGCCCGGCATTGACCATATCCCATGCTAGTTGCTGCCTAGCCGCCGGGTGGGAGAACCCGCGTAGCGCTAGATCAAGCCGAGCCGCGAGGATACCGGTTTGTCGAAGCCTGGCGTGGCTTAGGGTTTCCTCCGGAACTGGCGCACCATCAATACAGGTCTGTGCGCGGAGGATTAATTGTTCGCCGCTTTCGAGCGCTATTGTCGTAAAGTTGTGACCGTTCAGTGTCGGGTAAACCCGGGGTACGGGTAACTCCGGATCCTGATCGGCGATATGTGCAAGAGCCTGGCACTGGAAATCGAGCACGGCCGGGTCTTCCGCCGCATGTGAAAACTTCAGAATCAGTCTGCGGCCATCATGCGCGTGGAACAGAAAGTTGGCGTCGCGTTCACCGGCGAGCGACTGCCACCGGCCTTGCAGGCCATACTGCTCAAGGGCGAGGCGAATGACATCGCTATGCGCAATGTCAGGCGGATCGCTCTTCAGCACCATGAGTCGATCGAGGTTTCCAGTTTCAGGCATTCGCTTTATCGTATCCGGTACTATTCCCTTTCAAGCGGCAGGCATACCAGGCCAGCGCCGAGGTCAGGAAAATGTAGATCGCACCCCAGATCGCCAGTGTGTCCATACTGACGCCCGCATCTATGTACCAGCCGATAATAACCGGCGACAGTGCGGTACAGAAAACCATCACCGAAGTTCCCAGCGACTTGATCGAACCGAGGTGTTTATTGCCGTACATCTCGGACCAGAAGGGTGCTATCACGGTCGACTGAAACCCGACCGTGACACCGGTTAAGGCGAGAAACACACCACCCCAGACCAGGTTCGACGACAGGGATAAAATAACCAGGCCGAAGCCCATCGGCAATGCCACCAGTGGCACCATTCTAATCGCGCCGACGCGATCTACCAATAAACCGGTGACTATTTTAGTCCCGATCGACACCAGCGCATACATCGCAAACAATGATGCCCAGGCGCTCAATGACCAGTTCTTCGATTCTACCAGGTGCACCTGGTGAAAAATGAAACCGGTAAACATCAACGGTTGCGACAGGAGCCCGGGTGCAAAAAGATAAAACAGCTTGTCGCGGACTACCTCGGATCGAGTCCATTGCCGTCTTCGGTAAGCTCGCTCGACCGTGTCATCGCTCGCCAGGAATTCCTCGGTATATTTTTGATGGCGCTGGTCGTGATCTCGCAGCAAATACAAAATAGCCGGCACCATAAACAGGACCAGCACAACGCCTGCAATTTGCCAGCTGACGCGCCACCCGAACCAGAATAACAGGGCGACAACTATACTCGGCATCACCGCCTCGGATACCGCGTAACCCATCCCGGCCAGCGCGCTCGATTTACCCTTGTGTTCGTCGAGATAGCGCACCATCGCTGTCGCACTGGTGACATACATCAGCCCCTGGCCCAATTGCCGGATCAAAAACAGGCTGACCAGCAGGCTTATGACACCGACGCTAACCGACATCAACCCGCATCCTAGTCCGAGGCCGATGACGATAGCAATCGAAAGTTTTTTCAGATCGACCTTATCGACCAGCGTGCCAGTCCAGACCATGACAATCGCGCTGCCCAGTGTCGCCAGCGAGTAGATACCGGCAAATTCACCATCGCTCAAACCCAGCTCAGCACGAATTTCGCCACTGAACAGTGAAATCAAAAAGGTTTGCCCCGGTGAAGACCAAAAGGTCATCAGAAAGCCGAATAGCAAAAGCTGCCATTCAGACCGAATCAGTTTAAGCACGAATTAGTTTTATCTTTATGTCGGAGTCAGGTATTGTTTTATTGTCGCACGAATAGCTGCCCCGGGGTCAAGCTAATCAATTGAATCAACCGAAACCAGAAACCCCGACAGAATAATTAAATCCAGGAGCGCAACATGAGTAACGGTATCAAAGACAACATCAAGCAACAATCCACCTGGAAACGGGGGTTATACATGGTGCTGTTTTCTATCTTCTACACCATCGCCGAAGTGTTGCTATTCGCCATCGTGGTTTTCCAGTTCGCCCTCAAGCTCGTTACCGACGATTCCAACGACCGCCTGCGCAGGCTGGGGCAAAGTATTGGTACCTTCATCTACCAGATAATCCAGTTCCTCACCTTCAACAGCGAATACCACCCCTACCCGTTTGGCACCTGGCCGAAAGGCGCGCTCAACGAAAGCCAGCCCAAAGCGGAAGAACCTAAGGCAGAAGAGCCCAGGGCAGAGGAACCTAAGGCGGAAGAACCCAAATCAGAAGAACCCGCTGCACCTAATAAAATTAAATCGGTTACAAAAAAAGCGGCAGCCCCAAAGAAATCTAAAAAGAAATAGCCGGCGCGAACCCCGCTCCCTACTATTTCACCTGATTTCTCTCAGGCAAGCTTTTCGTTGAAGAAATCGATGGTCCGTTGCCAGGCAAGTTCTGCCGCGGCCTCGTCATAACGGGCCGTGGTGTCGTTATGAAAACCGTGATTAACCTCTGGATAGATGTGCGCGGTATATTCTTTATTGTTTGCTTTTAAAGCTTTTTCATAGTCGGGCCAACCCTTGTTAATCCGCTTGTCGAGTCCAGCGTAGTGCAACAACAGGGGCGCCTTGATCTTAGGCACATCGCCGGCGGCTGGCTGGCGGCCATAAAAAGGCACCGCGGCAGCAAGATTCGGCAGGCGAACGGCCAGCTTATTGGATACGCCGCCACCGTAACAGAAGCCGACCACGCCGATCTTGCCGGTCGAGTTGGCATCGGACCTTAGATGTTCGAACGCGGCAATGAAATCTTCAGTAAGCTTGGCCTTATCGAGTGTTTTTTGCATCACCTTGCCTTCATCGTCGGTGCCGGGATAACCGCCGAGCGGGGTAAGACCATCGGGCGCGAGCGCAACGAACCCGGCCACGGCCAGGCGGCGCGCGACGTCTTCAATATAAGGATTGAGACCACGGTTTTCATGGACCACGACAACGCCCGGGAGTTTGCCACTGGCCCCGGCCGGACGGGTCAGGTAACCCCGAATTTTCCCGTAACCCCGCGGCGAGGAATAATCAATAAATTCGGTCCTGATGCGCGGGT
>JACZQS010000297.1 GCA_022545625.1 Pseudomonadota bacterium | reverse complement strand
GAGCAGTAACAGGTCAGACCGACACATCAATGCGCGCGCCAGGTTCAGTCGCATGACCCAACCCCCGGAAAATTGCTCGATCGGGTTTTCCATCTCGGCATCGTCAAATCCTAAACCTGACATCAATCTCGCCGCGCGGCTATAAGCCTGGTAGCCATCGATTTCTTCCAGTCTGGCGTGGCAGGCAGCAATGTTGTTGGCGTCGCTGTCTCTCTCGGCATTTGCCAGTCGTGACTGGGTCTGGCGCAACTCATGATCCCCGTCGATTACAAAATCGATAGCCGGTTGCTGATTCAGCTTTGCTTCCTGGGCAACATGGGCGATCACCCAGTCATCTGGCATCGAAAAATCACCCTGATCGGCCGAAAGCTGATTTTGGATCAGCGCAAACAGTGACGATTTACCTGTCCCATTGCCACCGGTCAATCCAATTTTCTGACCCGCATGCACAGAGAATGAAGCCTGTTCAAATAGCAGGTTCGGTCCCCTGCGTATCGCGAGACTAGTGAACTTCAACATAATTTATATAGCCGGAAACTAATAACGATTTAGCCATTACACCGACGCTTACAAGATCGCGAAAATTACGAATAATCAATCTGTGCGTGATTATTATCGGTGGTTTAATAAAATACGGTAAGATGGCATCTGAAAGGCCGGAAGTTTAACCCATGAATATAGAGAATTACTACCATCTTGAAGATTCAAGGCTGTCTTTTACCAGACACCAGGCCAGCGAATTTGCGAAATCAATGGCCGGTGATTTTAACCCGATTCACAATGTCGATTCGAAACTATTCTGCGTGCCGGGAGATTTGCTGTTCTCGGTTATTATCAACCACTATGGACTACGCCAGGTTATGGGTTTTTCATTTTCCGGTATGGTGAATGATGAAGTAACGCTCCATTTACCCGAAGTCCAGGCACGCGAAATTTCAATTTACGACGACAATAATAAAAAATATCTCGATATCTCGAGCAACGGTGACACTAGCCGTGACCAGAAACTGATCGATTCACTGATCAGCAACTACGTCGAGTTTTCAGGGCATACTTTCCCGCATGTGCTGGTACCACTGATGAAAGCAAATAACGTCATGATTAATACCAGCCGGCCTCTGGTCATTTACGATCATATGCGCATTGCGCTGGATACACTGGATATCGGCGAGATCTCGCTGTCTCTGGCCGACAGCGAGTTTCGACTCTACGGCAAACGTGGAGATGTCGCACTCAATTTCGACCTCAGTTGCAATGGCGAGAAGGTTGGTAAAGGGCAAAAGAAAATGGTATTGAGTGGCCTGCGTGAATTCGATCAGGACAAAATCGATGAACTGGTACAGATTTATAACCAGCATAAAAACGACTATCTAAAGCCACGCGCTGCTTCAGCGTAATCTAATGACGACTGGGCACTAATCCCACTCCCGATCATGGCAGGCAAATTCAAACCACCTTATTACGCGGTCATATTTACTACTAAGGCATCTGCAGAAAATGAGGGTTACGAGGATATGGCCACGCGAATGTTAGAACTCGCGCAACAACAAGATGGTTTTATTGCCTTCGAATCAGCCAAACAGGAAATTGGAATTACTGTTTCATACTGGCGCGACCTGGAATCGATTAAACAGTGGCGGAACCACGTCGAACATCGCGAAGCGCAACGCCTGGGCAGGGAATTGTGGTACGACAGCTTTGAACTGCATATCGCGCGAGTCGAGTCTTACCGCTCATACCATCGCTAGATTATCGGTTAGAGTACTCCCAGCTTTCTTAATTGCTGCTGGTCGCTAATCTGATCGCAGGTGCTGGTGATCCATTGCTTTACTTCCGCGATAATTTGTTCCGGTTTCTTGGCTTCGGGCTCGATCGGTTTACCGATTACCAGGCGGATCGTACCAGGCCATTTAATCCAGCTATGGCGTGGCCAGAATTCACCCGCGTTATGTGCAATTGGCAATACCGCGTAACCGGTTTTCTCGGAAACAATAGCACCTCCCATCTTGAACGGTTTTTGCTCCCTCGGTAACACTCGAGTCCCCTCTGGAAATAACATCAAAATGCGTCCCTGATCCATGTGCTTTCTACTTTCCTGGATCAATTGCTTGACGGCCTCGCGCCCGGATCCCCGATTAAGCGCAATAGCATTCATAGATATCAGGCCCCAACCAAAAAATGGAATCCTGGTAAGTTCGCGTTTCACTACCCAGACCATGGGTTCGAAAAATTTTTGCAATGCGATCGTTTCCCAGGTTGAGCTGTGTTTGCTCATTAATATAAAGCCGTGTTCGGGAATATTTTCGAGTCCTTCTACCTGGTAGTTGAGACCACAAAAAAAATGCAGTAACGCGAGACTGAAATTTATCCACAGCTTGATTAAGCCAATGCGCAGTTTCAGCGGGGTAAAAAAAATAATCGATACTAAAATCGCGGTGAGCAGGGTAACCGGTAAAAAAAACAACCAGAAAAACGTCGACCTCACGCCTAACCAGAATCGATATATTGGGCTAGCCACTGTCAGTCACGTTGGTTCAGGGTTTCACGCACAAAATGAGCGAGATCATCGTAGACCGGTACCCTGGCAGCTTCGGGGTGATTTCGCATGACTTTTTCTCCTTTACCGGTACGTACCAGTATTGGTATAGCATTGGCCTTTTCCGCAGCCTTTATATCGACCAGGCTGTCACCCACGAAAGGTGTGACTGACAGGTCAATATTGTACTTGTCTGCGATATCAAATAGCAGCCCTGGTTGCGGTTTCCTACACAGGCAATTCTCCTTTGGCCCGTGGCGACAATAAAAAATACCATCGACACCCGTATCCTGCGCGGCAAGCATCTGGTGCATTTTTTCATCTATTTCCCTTAGATCATCTTCACTGAATAAACCGCGTGACATACCCGACTGGTTGCTCGCAACTGTGACCAGGTAGCCCGCTTTTTTTAAGCGTTTGATTGCGTCCAGGCTTCCCGGAACTGGAATCCACTCGTCCGCATTTTTAATGTAGGCGTCCGAGTCCTGGTTGATGACCCCATCCCTGTCCAGAATAATCATTCGGGGCATGACCAGGCTCCAAATCCTGCCCGTGAGCAATTCATCAACGGGACTCTCTCGGCTGAATCCTGGAGAAATCAGCAACCCGCCGGAAGCAACTGGACATCTGGGCAAGCAATGCCAGGCGATTATTTTTAATCGACTCGTCATCGACCATGACCATCACCTGATCAAAAAATCGATCAACCGCCGGCCTTAGTTTTGCCAGTTCGTTCAGCCCCTGTAAATATTTTCCTCTGCCAAACAGGGGTTCGACGCGGGCCTGTAATTTTACCA
>JACZQS010000296.1 GCA_022545625.1 Pseudomonadota bacterium | reverse complement strand
AAAGAAAAAACTCCCATCCAAAATCCCGACAAAAATTATTAAGAAGAGAAATGTTAACCTTACGGACTTGCTCGTCTTGACTGAGACCGCAACAAGCAAAAGCGCAATAACGCGCTGTGGGTCGCCGAGCAACTCGGCATTAAATTGCATATCATCGACATCGTCGAAGAATACAAGGACGTGGTCATCAACCCGAAGCACGGTTACGGCGCCAATTTAAACCCCTGCCTCGACTGCAAGATATTCATGGTGAAAAAAGCGCACCAGTGGATGCAACAGAATAATTTCGATTTTATTATTACCGGCGAGGTGATGGGTCAGCGCCCGATGTCACAACGCAAGAAAACCCTGCCCGTGGTATCTACCGAATCCGGTGCCGACGATCTACTACTGCGGCCGCTTTGCGCACTCAGGCTGCCCGAAACCAGGCCCGAGCAACAGGGCTGGGTGGACCGCGAAAAATTGCATGGGATTACCGGGCGATCGAGAAAACCACAGATGGCGCTGGCGCAGCAGTTTGGTTTTGAAGATTATGCCCAACCCGCCGGTGGCTGCTGTTTTTTGACCGACCAGAACTACGCGGTAAAACTCCAGGACCTGTGGGACAATCGCGGGCATAAAAACTACGAGCTCGACGATATCATGCTGTTAAAGGTCGGGCGACATATCAGGCCGAGCAAGGCGTTCAAACTGATCATTGCACGGGAAGAGGGCGAAACCCGGTTTCTCAGCGGCTATAAAAAACAGTTCCAGAGTATCAAAACAGTCAGCCATGCCGGACCACTGACCCTGGTCGAAGGCGAAAAACTCGATGCGCAACAAATCGAACTGGCCTGTGCGATTACCGCCCGGTACAGTAAAGGTCGCGATGCGGATCTGGTAGAGATGGAATTCAGCGACCAGGATCAGAGTATCCAGCAGATCCATATCAAACCGCTGGCAGAAATACGGCAGGACTGGTATATCCGATGAATGAAGTGGTGGTTGAACTGGATGCGCGACGCCTGCTCTGCCCGATGCCGGTGATTAAACTGCAAAACTGTATCGGTCAACAGGCGGTCGGCGCGCGGGTCGAGATTACCTGTACCGACCCGGGCGCATTGAATGATATTCCCGCCTGGTGCCGGATCAATGGACACAGCATTATTTCCAGTTTGGAGCGGGACGACGAATATATCATCCTGGTCGAAAAAGGCGCGGATGATAATTGACCGGCGCCATCGGGTCATAAAAAAAATCACCATCACCGGTGCTATTGTCAATTGCCTACTGGCTGCTAGCCAGATTTTCTTCGGCATCATCGGCCACTCGCAGGCTCTGCTCGCCGATGGTTTTCATACCCTGTCAGACCTGCTGAGTGATTTTATTGTCTTGTTTGCGGTCAAACAGTCCTCGGCGGCCGCCGATGAAGGCCACCCCTACGGCCACGGCAGGATTGAAACCCTGGCCACCGTAATACTCGGCTTCCTGCTGGTTATCGCGGGCCTCGGTATCGGCTACCGGGGTATCTCCAGCATTGTTTCGTCACAGCAAAGCAACCCTGCGTTAGTTACCCTGGTTTTTGCCGGCCTGGCAATATTTGCCAAGGAATTTCTGTACCGCTATACGATGAAGGCGGCAAAGCAGGTGCATTCGAACCTGCTCGAATCGAACGCCTGGCATCATCGCTCCGATGCATTGTCGTCGGCCGTCGTGCTGGTCGGCATTTCGGCCCAGCTACTTGGGGTTCCCTACATGGATATACTCGCGGCGATTGTGGTAGCGATTATGATCATTGTCATGGGGCTTAGACTGACGAGCAAGGCCTTCGCCGAACTGATCGATACCAGCCTCGATATCGAACTGGTCGGGCAAGTGAGGTCGCTAATCGAAGGCAATGAGAGTGTTCGTGAAGTTCACAGTTTGCGCAGTCGATCAATGGGTGGCCTCGGTTACGTCGATGCCGAGATACGGGTCAATCCGAGACTGACGGTATCGGAGGCTCACTATGTTGCGTTTTCACTGGAGCAGGCGATCAAGGCTACCTTTGAACAAATTATCGACGTTAGCATTCACGTGGATCCACTCACCGAATCCGGCCATGATTCGGTGAGTGACCTGCCGCCGCGTACTGAAATACAGGAGATGTTGGCTGCCGCCTGGCGGGAGCTGCCCTGTTGCGACCAGATCGAGCAGATTCATCTGCATTACCTGCAAAGCCAGGTTGAAGTCGACCTCGTCCTGCCCGGATCCCTGTCCACAGCCGATTATAGCCAGCAGATCGACCGCATCATTGAGCAAGCGGTCGATCTAAAGCATATCGGCAAGGTTAATATCTACTTCTCCCGCTAGTTGCCAGGCATTGACTAGTCGGGTTAAAGATTGCACCATTATGGTGCATTTTCCTCGCTAAAGCGCTATCGTTGGCCATATTTGGGCATTTAATTGGTAAACCAGAATTTATCAGTACAATGCATCTGTTTTCCCAGGCGATCACTGGTCGAGTTCGAGGAGTCCGAGTGGCTCCTGGTTATCCACAATAGACTGTAACGGAGTCAAAACCCATGTCAGCTGCTGATGTTTTAAACACTATCAAAGAGCACGGCGTCAAGTTCGTCGATTTTCGATTCACCGATACCATGGGTAAGGAGCAGCATATATCGATCCCGGCCAGTTTCCTCGACAAGGACAGTTTTACCCAGGGCAAGATGTTTGATGGTTCTTCGATTGCAGGGTGGAAGGGCATCAACGAATCCGATATGACCCTGATGCCGGATGCTGATAGCGCCGTACTCGACCCGTTTACCGATGAGCCCACTATCAATATTACCTGTAATGTAGTCGAGCCTTTGACCGGCGAGGGTTATGAGCGCGACCCCCGTTCGATAGCCATCCGCGCCGAGGCCTATTTGAAAGCGTCGGGAATTGCCGATACGGCCTATTTTGGCCCGGAGAACGAATTCTTCGTATTTGACGACGTCAAGTGGACCACTGCAATGGGACACACCTCGTATCAGATCGATTCGGAAGAGGCCGAATGGAACACGGGCAAGACCTACGAAGACGGCAATACCGGTCATCGCCCAGGCATCAAAGGCGGTTATTTTCCGGTTCCCCCGGTCGATTCATTGCATGACATTCGCTCGGCCATGTGCCTGGCAATGGAAGAAATGGGGCTTAAAGTCGAGGTCCACCACCACGAGGTCGCGACCGCCGGGCAGTGTGAAATCGGGATTCTCTTCAATACCCTGGTGAGGAAAGCCGACGAGGTGCAAATATTCAAGTACTGCGTACACAACGTCGCACATAGCTATGGCAAAACCGCAACTTTTATGCCCAAACCACTGGTCGGTGACAATGGAAATGGTATGCACGTACACATGTCACTGGCAA
>JACZQS010000295.1 GCA_022545625.1 Pseudomonadota bacterium | reverse complement strand
CTCACCCAGATTGATCAAGCTTATCAGTAGACTTATTTCACTCTCAACCTTGACATACCCTGCTTCCGCACCCAGCAGCGTATGCTCTACTGACAGGAGCGCCGGCTCTTGCAATTTGGCGAGAGCGATGTCGGCAAAACCATTCGCATTGGAGAGGTGTGCCTGGAAATAACGCAGGAAACCTACCCCTGTTCACTGATGGATAAACAACATCAGGGTCTAAAAGACGCGCTTACCCCTAAATGGCGTGGCGGGGTTTGCTGTAACGTACTGAACGCGGGTTCGATTCAGGTTGGAGATCGCGTCGAGATTGATTGAAGCCGTCGCCGTTCCTCCCGAATACCAACGATACAATAGGAGCTAACACACAACAGCACTATTCCACTGCCGATAAAAGTCAACAGACTCGGCTGCTCGCCAACACCAAACCATACCCAGATCGGGCCGAGTATTGCCTCGGTCAGGGCAAACAAGGCCACTTCGGAAGCCATGATATAACGCGTGGCGATGGTGAAGCATAAAAAGCCGATTCCAAACTGTACCCACCCCATCAATAAAGCAATCACCAGATCGTGATTCGATATGATTAAATCATCGGCAAATATCCCGCCAACACCTGCCATTACCAGCCCTCCCAGGCAGGTAGCAGGTAACATATCCACCTGTTGACGACCGCGCACCAGCAGTAGAAAAATGACAAATGAGGCGACGACGATTAACGCCGCAATATTACCCAGCCATCGGCCCTCGATCAGTCCATCGGCAAACATCAGGCCTATACCGGTGAGCGATACCAGCATCGCAGCGATACCAAACCTCGAGGTTTTCTCACCCAATATCAACCAGCCAATGAGGGCGGTCGCGAGCGGCGATGCGCCGATAATAAACAACGCGTTGGCCACGGTGGTCAGCAATATCGCAAAAATATAGGCAACCGAGCCAAGTCCCAGTGCCAGCGCGGCCCACAACCCGGGGCGCCCAATCGCTCGAAAAGCGCTTAGGGTGCCCTTGCGATATTTCAGTAGCAATATCAGGAAAAGCATCAACGAGAACGCGAGTCCGCGATAAAACAGGATCTGCCAACCACTCGCCGATTCGATATTTCGTAGCAAAATTCCGGACAGACTCAGGAACACGCCACCAATAACAACCAGACCGGCACCGAAGGCGTATCTACGCTCCATAGATCACTTCAACAACCGGATACACGCCATTTATTCACCAGGGCAGCGAATAAGAAGCAGGTATATAGTTGAATATTAATCCGGGATCCTGATGATCGCCCGGCCCCGAATCCTGCCGGCGAGTATATCTTCCGCCGCCCGTGGCAAATCAGCAAAATCGAGTTCAAAGGACAGATCTTCGAGTAGCTTCAGGTCCAGATCCTGGGCCAGTCGACCCCAGGCATGGACACGTTTATCGAGTGAAACCCTTACCGAATCCACCCCGTACAGGGTGATTCCGCGTAAAATAAATGGTGCCACCGAAGTCGGCAGCTCGATGGACTCGGCCAGCCCGCAAGCGGCTACCGCGCCACCATATTTAATCTGACTTAAAACATTTGCCAGGGTATTACCACCCGCCACGTCGATCGCACCGGCCCATAGTTCCTTGTACAGGGGTTTTGCTTTTGCGGCGAAATCCGCACGCTCGAGAACATCCGCAGCACCTAGCCTGGACAAATAATCCTTTTCCTCCATGCGCCCGGTAGTCGCTACTACCCGATAACCTAACTTATTCATTATTGCCACGGCGACACTGCCGACACCACCTGCGGCGCCTGTGACCAGTATATCTCCATCGTCGGGCCGGATTCCGTGGTTCTCCAGGGCGATGACACAGAGCATCGATGTATATCCAGCAGTACCTATAGCCATCGCCTGTCGGGTGTTAAGCCCATCGGGCAGTTGTATCAGCCAGTCGCCGTTAACCCGCGCTTTTTGTGCGTAGCCGCCCGAATGCACTTCCCCAACACCGAAACCATTCAGTACGACCCGGTCACCGGTACTGAAATTAGCGTGTTCAGAGCTGATGACTGTACCCGCAAAATCGACACCCGGTGTCAGTGGAAATGTACGCACCACCGAGGATTTTCCAGTCAGGGCGAGGCCATCCTTGTAATTTAAGGTCGAATATTCAACCTTGACAGTAACATCCCCATCCATCAGATCGGTATCGTCAAGCTGCTTTAACTCGCAGGTTTGACCCGCTTCAGTTTTATTGATTTGATAGGCTTGAAATTGATTAGGCATAACAGTTTCCGGTGAAAATTAAGTGATGGTATTTGTAAGGCAAATACATGTCAAAACAAATAGGATACAATCGGAACGATTGATCAGAAACCTCACAAGGTACAGGAATTACCTGTAATTATTTCGAGTAAACATATTTTTATGGCGAAATCGATCATCAACCTCCTGTCATTACTCGCTATCGGATATATTTTAATAGTCGCACTGGTTTACTTCCGGCAACGTAGCCTGCTGTTTTACCCCGTGCCTGTCAGAGGCGGAATTACAGAGGAAACCATTACCTTCAAAAACAGGGAACTTTCCCTGCATGGATGGATATTGAACAAGGGGCAAGCGAAGGCGATGATTTACTACGGTGGAAACGCCGAGGACATTACGCATAATATTGATCTGTTCAAAGACCTGTTCAACAATTACACGGTCTATCTGATCAATTACCGCGGATATGGAAATAACCAGGGGAAACCTACCGAACAGGGGTTATTTTCTGACGCTATCGCGATATACGATCAAATCCATGAGCTACACCCTTCTATCAGCCTGATGGGCAGAAGCCTGGGCAGCGGCGTCGCGGTGTATCTCGCCTCAAAACGCGATACCGAACAGCTATTCCTGCTCACACCATACGATAGCATTGCCAATCTCGCACAGACACACTATCCCTATCTTCCCGCCCAGTATCTGGCTAAGGATCGATTCGATTCAACCATCTATGCAAAGAACATCGAAATACCTGTTTTAATTATAACCGCTGAACTGGATCGGGTGGTCCCGTTTAAACACGCGGAGAAACTGCGAGACCAGTTTACCCGGGCCCGGGTCAGCTATCATATGATTGCAGGGGCAGGACACAATAACGTGACATCATTTCCGGGTTACCGGGAAGTCATTGAGACGTTCATCGCGGCCTCGGAATAGCAGGCTTCTATGGTTTCATACTTTCTACGGGCTAGTGTGCCAATGACTAATCGAGTTGGCATAGTACCTGAGTAAATCCATCGACCCGGGTTTTGCCCTGACCAGGTTATTCTCAACCTCGATAAACCCCCTGCCCGCCAGCATCACCAACGCTGCGCTAAGTACGCCTTCAACCGCATTCGACGCTAAATCGATAGGCGCACCT
>JACZQS010000036.1 GCA_022545625.1 Pseudomonadota bacterium | reverse complement strand
GAAGGTTTTGACGATCCTGCCTGCACCGGTGCTTGCCTGATTCTCCTGCTGGTAATATAGTGTAACTTCCTCAACGGGGTGCTCGAATGAGCTGAGAGGTGTGCCTGGGTTGTACCAATGGCACAGGCGCCAACCCGATGAACCTGATCCAGTTAATGCTGGCGTAGGGATGTGAGCGAATCATCAGTATTCCCCCATCTCTCCTTTTTTACTCGACTAGATGGAGATATTCATGCAACTCATTAATCGCGTCACAAGCGTAGCGTTCCTGTGCCTGTTTTTTGCCTATGCGGCACAGGCAGCCACACCAACCCTGGTGATCTATACCTATGATTCATTTACCAGCGAATGGGGGCCCGGTCCCCAGGTTAAAAAAGCATTTGAACAGCAATGCAGTTGTACGCTCGAGATGACCGGCCTCGAAGACGGTGTGTCCATTCTCAATCGGCTGAAACTCGAAGGTAAAAATACCAGGGCCGATATTATTCTCGGTATCGATACCAATTTGACTGCCGAGGCGCGTGCAACCGGGCTGTTCGAAGCGCATGGGATGTCGCTGGATAACTCGGCATTACCGGACCCCTGGGATGACAGTATGTTCCTGCCTTACGATTACGGCTATTTTGCGTTTGTTTATAACCAGGAATTGCTGAAAAATCCCCCAGTCAGCTTGAAGCAGCTGGTTGAAGATCCCCGGGGGCCGACGATTCTGATACAGGACCCGCGCACCTCGACGCCGGGACTGGGTTTGCTGCTGTGGATAAAGAAGATTTACGGCGAGCGGGCTCCCGAGGCCTGGGCAAATTTATCAGATCGGATTGTAACGGTCAGCAAGGGCTGGAGTGAAGCCTACGGGTTGTTTCTCAAGGGTGAAGCCGACATGGTACTGAGCTATACCACCTCACCGGCCTATCATATCATCGCTGAGCAGGATCGACGTTTTGCAGCCGCACGATTTTCAGAAGGCCACTATCAGCAGATCGAGGTTGCAGGACTGGTTAAGAGCAGCCAGCAAAAGGAACTTGGCCGTGAATTTCTGGCGTTCATGCTAAGCGATCGTTTTCAGAGCCTTATCCCGACAACCAACTGGATGTACCCTGCGACGCTGGAAGCTTCTAAATTACCGCAGGAATTCAGCGCATTGATCGATCCGTCTCCGGCGCTGCTGTTCGATGACAAGACAGTGGCACGCGAACGCAAGGTATGGGTCAACGAATGGCTCGAGACCATGGTAAAGTAATGTGACTCAAACCGAGCGTTCAGCCTACCTGGTGATTGCGATATTGGCCGTATTAGTGCTAGCGCCAATGGGGGGGCTTCTGAGCCTTGGCCGGTTACCGGGGTTCGAACCACAGGACCTGCAATTCTGGCAAAGTACCTATATACGCAGGGTCGTATTCTTCAGTCTCTGGCAGGCATTGTTATCGGCGCTGTTTAGTGTCGTCCCGGCGATACTGGTAGCACGCGCATTTGCGTTTAATGGTGATTTTCCATTTCGTTCGTTGTTATTGCGTTTATTTGGGTTGCCGTTAGTCGTGCCATCGGTGGTCGCGGTGATGGGAATTGTCTCGGTTTATGGCAGTGATGGGTGGATTCCACTCGGGCGTTCGCTATATGGTTTGAATGGTATCTTGCTGGCGCACGTGTTTTTCAACCTGCCACTGGCGGTGAGACTGTTGCTGCCGCTCTGGCAGGGGATTCCCCGGCACCACTGGGAGCTGGCAGAACAAATGGATTTTAGTGGGTGGCATCGTTGGCGGCATCTCGAGTGGCCGGCATTAAGAGAGGGATTGCCAGGTGTCATGCTGCTCGTATTCATGCTGTGCCTGACCAGTTTCGCGGTGGTGTTGACACTCGGTGGCGGCCCGAAAAGCACCACCCTGGAAGTCGCAATTTATCAGTCGTTGCGGTTTGACTTTGATCCGGTGCAAGCGGTGATACTCGCGTTATTGCAGTTATCTTTATGCCTGCTGGTTGCAGTCGTTATACTCAAAATGCAAAAACTACCGGAGGTCGAAATTTCGATTGCTTCTCCGGCCAGCGAATCGAGGAATTATCGCAACCCACTGAATAGTTTGGTGATACTGGTAGCGGGCATCTATGTCGGGCTGCCGCTGGCTTCCCTGCTGATCGATGCGCTGTCGGGACCAATGGCGCAGGTGGTCGCTAATCAGTACATCTGGCAGTCGGCGGGCAAAACACTGATGCTCGGCTTGGGCGCTGCTGGGTTATCGGTGATGGCGGGCTGGTTTTTACTAGGCGCCAGTAGCCAACTCGCTAACCGGGGACAGCTACGACGGGCGAGGCTGGTCGAGATTTCCGGCTCTATCATCTATGTCGTGCCGCCGTTGGTGCTTGGTACCGGTACTTTTGTCCTGTTGTCGGATTATATCGATGTTTTCTCGTGGGTTTACCCGATAGTTATCATCATCAATGCAATGATGGGATTGCCGTTTGTGATCCGAACACTCGGCCCGGCAATGCGTCAAAATCAAATGCGATACCAAAATTTATGTAGCAGCCTCGCTCTCAGCGGATGGAACCGCTTCATCTTCATCGACTGGCCGTTACTACGGCGATCGATAGGCCTGTCCGCTGCACTGGTTGCTGCTCTGGCGATGGGCGATCTCGGAGTCATCGCCTTGTTTGGCACTCCCAATACTGCAACCCTGCCGTTATTAATATACCAGCAACTCGGTGCCTACCTGATCCCGCAGGCCACCGCGACCGCTCTATTACTCCTCGGCCTGTGTCTGCTGGTGTTCTGGGTCATTGAACGCTACATCGGCGGGAAAGCTGATGCTTGAAATCGGAGCGCTTCGCTATCAGTTTCCCGGCGCTGATCCCGAAATCATGCAATTCGACCTGTCGGTAGCAGCCGGTGAAGTGCTAAGCCTGATTGGCCCCAGTGGCTCCGGCAAATCTACCCTGCTTAATTTGATCGCCGGTTTTCTCAAGCCGGATAGCGGGCATATTCATGTGGATGGAGAGGCTATCGAGCATTTACCGATTGCGCAACGACCGGTAACAATAGTTTTCCAGCAACACAATTTATTTCCCCATCTCGATCTTTACACCAATGTGGCCCTGGGCGTAGATCCGTCGCTGAAGCTTTCCACGGAGCAGGATCAGTTGATCGAAGATGCGCTCGAATCGCTGGCTCTTAGCGGACTGGAAAAACGTAAACCTGGTGAATTATCGGGCGGGCAGCGACAGCGGATTGCGCTTGCCCGTGTGCTGGTGCGAGAGCGCAAGGTGCTGCTGCTCGACGAGGCCTTCGCGGCACTTGGACCCGCACAGCGGGAAGAATTGATTGTGCTGGTGAAAGCGCTGGTAGAACGAAAAAAAATGGCAGCGCTACTGGTTAGTCATCAACCTCGAGATGCACTGATCGCATCCGATCGTACTGCATTTGTTCAAAACGGACGCATTATTGCCTTACAGCCTACGCGCCAGTTACTCGAAGAGACTGATCTCGTGGAAGTGCGTAGCTACCTGGGGTCGCTGTGAATTATTTAGCCGAATCGGGGCCTGGTATTAGATTCCGGGACGCCGGATCGCTGCTTGCGCAGGAATGACGGTTTTTAACAATTTGGAGCCGCTATCGGATTATCTTCTACGAGGCTTGCCACCAATCGCACTCGTCACTTCGTCGGCGGCGCGTTTGACCTTGGGGCCAAGTTCGGAAATGACATGATTGGGAAATCGTACGGTTGGTCCCGATACCGAGATGCCTGCTATAGCCTCGCCGAAGGTGTTGTAGATACTAGACGCCACGCATCGCATGCCGGAGTAACGTTCTTCATCGTCTATCGACCAGCCGCGTTTTCGAGTCTGGTTAAGATCGTTGTGAAGCTCCTCTAACGAAGTTAACGTCTTCTGGGTAAATTCGGGCTGGCCCTTCAGGCGCATTATTTTTTCCACCTCTCGCTGCGGCATATCGGCAAGCAGGGACTTGCCGATACCCGACGAGTGCATGTGGCCACGGGTGCCGGGACCGAAGAAGGCACGAATTGGATTTTGGGTTTCGACCTGGTCGACAAACACGACGTCGCCGCTATCGGCGATACCGAGGTTTGCAGTTTCGCCGGTTTCTTCCATCAGCCGGCGTAGGGTCTTTCGTGCCGCCTCGACCAGGTTGGTTCGCATCAGGTAAGTGTTACCGATACGAAAGACCTCGATTCCAATCATCCATTCCTGGGTGGATTCGTCGAATTCGACAAAACCGTGTTTTTGCAAGGTCGACAATATGCGGTGGGTGGACGAGACCGGCATTTCAGTCCGCACCGCCAGGTCCGAGAGCGCTATATTGCGGGCTTTTGCCAGTTCGCGTAACAGCGTGAGACCACGATCGAGAGCCTGCACCGTGCCGGGTGCCCTGTCTCCGGCAACCGATCTGGGACGTCCGCGTGGACGTTTGTGGAAACCTTGTTTCATTGGCAGCCTACCTTCTTTTGGACGAATACTCGCATTTTTCGGCTTGATTGGTTGAAAATAATTTTCCCTATAAATAATTATTTTATTTTTTGGAAAAATATAAATAGTTAAAAAACAGTAGTTTATCTATTTATTTTAATTAATGGAAAATATTTTCAGAAAAATTGATAAATATTATAGATGATTTATATTTGATCCAATCCTAAATTGATATGGAACCGACATGACTGGTCAAAATCCTGTTTTTATCCCAGGCCCAACGAATATACCGGATCGTCTGCGGACGGCTATGAATATCCAGACCTCCGACCACCGCGCGCCGGACTTCGTTAATCTGCTGACCCCACTGCTTCGCGACCTGAAAAAAGTGTTCAAGACCGAGACCGGAACAATCATAACTTTTCCCGGGAGTGGCACCGGTGGCTGGGAAGCTTCGATTACCAATACGCTCTCGCCCGGCGACAAGGTGCTGGTAGCCCGCTATGGGATGTTTTCACACAAGTGGATCGATCTCTGCCAGCGCCACAAGCTAGATGTCATAGTGATCGAATGCGACTGGGGCACCGGTGCGCCGGCGCAGCGTTATGCCGAGCACCTGGCTGCCGATAGCGATCATCAAATCAAGGCGGTATTAGCGACTCATAACGAGACCGCCACCGGTGTTCGTAGCGATATTAACGCGATACGCAAGGCCATGGATGCGGTGAATCATCCAGCCATGCTGTATGTCGATTGTGTCAGTTCGTTAGCCTCGATGGATTTCCGCATGGATGAGTGGGGTGTCGATCTTGCAGTTTCGGGTTCGCAAAAAGGATTTATGCTGACCACTGGCATGGCGATTGTCGGTGTCAGTGAAAAAGCAATGGCTGCCTGTGAAACGGCTCAATGTCCCCGTTGTTATTTCGATTTCCGTATCATGGCAAATGCCAACGCCTCGGCAGGCTTTCCCTATACGCCGCCGGTGCCATTGTTGACCGGTCTACGTGCCAGTCTCGATATGTTATTTGAGGAAGGTCTCGACAAGGTATTTGCGCGCCACTTTCGCATCGCCGAGGGCATACGCAAGGCGGTTCACGCCTGGGGTATGAAATTATGCGCGGTATCACCCGATCTCTACTCGGATACGGTCAGCGCTATCTACGTTCCCGAGGGTTTCGATAGCGATGTGCTGACCAACCATGCCTTTAATAAATACAGTGTTTCTTTTGGCGTTGGCCTCGGTGAGATGGCAGGCAAGGCATTTCGTATCGGCCATCTCGGGTCGATGACCGATGTGATGGCGCTGTCCGGTATTGCCGCTATCGAAATGGCGATGAAGGATCTCGACTATCCAGTCGAACTGGGTTCCGGGGTCTCGGTTGCACAGGAGTACTATCGTAAAACTACCAGCATTGCCCAGTCCCGGGCTGCTTGAGGACAAAGTGATTAATATGGCTAAATCCAAACCAATCTACACCATGTCGAACACCAACCAGTTGTATATCCCGACCTTTGACGACGTGAAGGCGGCGCATAAACGAATAGCCCCGCATATCCACCGCACACCGGTTCTGACCTCCAGCTATTTAAACAACCTGACCGGCGCCGAACTGTTTTTCAAATGCGAGAACTTTCAGAAGGCCGGTGCATTCAAGGTGCGCGGCGCTTCCAATGCGGTGTTCGGTCTGTCGGATGAAAAGGCGGCCAGGGGCGTGGTGACACATTCTTCCGGCAACCACGCGCTGTCGCTCAGCTACGCGGCCGGTCGTCGCGGTATCCAGGCCACAGTAGTGATGCCACACACTGCCCCCGAGGCTAAAAAGGCAGCGGTGCGCGGATACGGTGGCGAAGTGCACGAGTGTGAGCCATCCCTTGCTGCACGTGAGGAAATGCTCGAAAAGCTGATAGTAAAAACTGGCGCCGATTTTGTTCATCCCTATAACGACCACCGGGTGATTGCCGGGCAGGGCACCTGCTCGCTGGAGCTATACCAGGATGTAGGCCAGCTCGATGCCGTGGTAGCACCGATCGGTGGCGGGGGGATGATTTCAGGTACCTGTCTGACCATGTCGAATGTATCTCCAAAAACTAAAATTTATGCCGCGGAACCGAAAAACGCTGATGACGTGTATCGTTCGTTTCACGCCGGTGAGATGATCGAAGATGATGCCCCGCAAACCGTCGCGGATGGTTTGAAGGTGAGCCTGCGCCCGCGTACCTGGCACTTTGTTTCGACCTTCGTTAGCGACGTCTTGTTGGCTAGCGAAGAAGAAATTATCGACGCCATGTACCTCACCTGGCAGCGCATGAAGATTGTTATCGAACCGAGCAGCGCGGTGGCGCTGGCGACGATTCTGAAAAATAAAGAGCTGTTTGAGGGTAAACGCGTGGGCGTGATCGTGACAGGCGGCAATGTAGACCTTAAAAAACTTCCCTGGATGAATTCCTAAAATTACTGGAGCAATAAATAATGAATGCAATTACAAAATCCGCAGATTTCGTGGTCGGCCTGAATATCCCGGCCGAAATTGGTATGGCTGCCGAAGACGTCTGCACGCCCGCGTTAATCATTGATCTCGACGCGTTTGAGAACAATGTGCGGATAATGGGTGACTACATCAAGGCAAAGGGGCTGCGACACCGCGCCCACGCCAAGACCCACAAGTCGGTTGATATTGCCCTCTACCAGATTGAGCAAGGAGGCGCCTGCGGGGTTTGTTGCCAGAAGGTTTCCGAAGCCGAGGCAATGGTTGCGGGCGGAATTAAAGATGTGCTGGTTTCCAACCAGGTGGTCGACCCGGCTAAACTGGACCGGCTGGCGATGATGGCAAAGGATGCCAGGGTCCTGGTCTGTGTCGATGATCTCGACAATATCGATGACATTTCGGTAGCAGCGGTGAAGCACGGCGTGACCATCGAGTGCCTGGTCGAAATCGATTGCGGGGCAGGACGCTGTGGTGTCGCCTGGGGTGATCCGGTTATCGAACTGGCGAAAAAGATCGATGCCAGTGACGGCCTCCAATTTTCCGGGATCCAGGCTTACCAGGGTGCAGCCCAGCACGTGCATGATTTTGAAGATCGCAAGGCGCAAATCGATATCGCGATCAAACAGGTGGAGGATACCGTCGGGATGTTGAAAGCCGAAGGGCTCGAATGCGACATCATCGGTGGCGCCGGCACCGGAACCTATTATTTTGAAGGTACCTCGGGTATTTATAATGAAATGCAGTGCGGATCGTATATCTTCATGGACGCGGACTACCAGCGGGTCAAGGACGATGGCGGTAATTTCATCCATGAATTCGAGAACAGCCTGTTTATCTGGACTTCAATTATGTCGAAAGCCAAGGCCGAGAAGGCAATTTGTGACGCGGGCCTGAAAGCACAGAGCGTCGATTCGGGATTACCGGTAATATTTGGGCGTGCCGATATCGAATATATCAAGTGCGCCGACGAGCATGGCGTGATCACCGATCCGAACAATTCATTGAAGCTCAATGACAAGCTTAAGTTG
This sequence comes from Pseudomonadota bacterium, assembly GCA_022545625.1. Taxonomy (GTDB): domain Bacteria; phylum Pseudomonadota; class Gammaproteobacteria. Next base: position 4,034 of record JACZQS010000036.1, on the reverse strand, counting down.
ATCCCGGGCCATTGCGACCCGACCTGCAACGTTTACGACTGGTATGTGGGAATTCGCGACGGCAAGGTGGAATGTCTCTGGCCAGTGACCGCACGCGGCATGGCGTTTTAACCGTGTTTGTAATCACCGAACAGGTCTGTAAGCAGGTGATTGGACGCGGCGATGCGTTTGCGGCCGTGGAAGCGGTGTTTGCCGCGATGGCCAAAGGCGATGCCTGGAATTTCCCGGTGGTTCGAGAAGCGATTGGCTATGCCGATGCATTGTACGGGTTCAAATCGGGGTTCGATAAAGCCGGTCTCTCGCTCGGCCTGAAATCGGGTGGATACTGGCCTGGCAATATGAAAAAAGGCCTGACTAATCACCAGTCGACGATATTCCTGTTTGACCCGGATACCGGACAGTTACAGGCGCTGGTCGGTGGTAACTACCTGACCGCGGTGCGAACGGCAGCGGCAAGCTCGGTATCAATTGCGCATCTGGCGCGCAAGGATGCCAGGGTGCTCGGCATGGTTGGTGCGGGTCACCAGTCGACATTCCAGTTGCTCGCGGCACTGGAGCAAAGAGAATTTGAAAAAGTAATTGGCTGGAATCTACACGCGCCAGAGCTGGAAAAATTGTCAAAAATTGCCGATCAGAAAGGCCTGGCCTTTGAGGCAGTCGAGCGCGAGCAGCTGGCTAGCGAAGCAGACGTGATAATTACCATCACCTCTGCCCACGAATCATTGATCATGAAAGACTGGGTAAAACCAGGATCGCATATCGCCTGCATGGGTACCGACACCAAGGGCAAACAGGAGGTTGATCCTGAGTTAATCGCACAGGCCAGCGTGTTTACCGACGAAATAGCACAGTCCATCACCATCGGCGAAACCCAGCACGCGATTGCCAACGGCCTGATCGGTGAAAATGATATTACCGCGATCGGCGATGTCATCAACGGTACTCATCCGGGTCGAACCAGCGATGCGGAAATCACGCTGTTCGATGGTACCGGCGTCGGATTACAGGATCTGGCAGTTGCCTCGGCGTCGGTGAAACTTGCGCTAGAGCAGGGGTTGGCTCAGGAAGTGACGCTTTAATATCGTAATTTCGGACTCCAAAAATTTCCCGTCATTCCGGCCTCTAACTCCATGTCATTCCGGCCCCCGAGCCGGAATCTATTGACTGACTGGCGGTGGGCATGATCCTGGTTTGAAATCTGTTCTTTACTGGAAAAATGAATAGAATTAGCATCTGTCACTCTAATCAGTGGTGCTTAGGTCACCGGTCCTCCAATAATATGAAAAACCTGAATTATGCTGCCGCGCATGAGACTTTGCGTATCAGCGCCAAGCGATTCGAGCGCTCACCCTATACCGACAAATATACCCGCGACGATATGGTTTTCGGTGTTTACTGTCGGCGATTTTACCCGTTATCGACCGGTGAAGACCCGATAGAGCAATACTGGAAACTGAGACGCCAGGTTGTGCTTTTCGATGTGCCGGAAAAGCCACTTGATATTAAAGGCCCGGACGCGGTCGCCTTGCTGGAACGCGTATTTAGCCGCCGCATAGGCAGCCTGGAAATCTGGCGCGCACGCTATGTGCTGGCCTGTACACCGCAAGGCGGAATTTTGATGGACGGTGTCCTGATTCGCCTGGCAGAGGACCATTTCTGGTATGTTCAGGCCGACGGCGAGTTCGAATCCTGGCTACATGCCCATTCGCAGGGCCTTGACGTGACAATTTTCGATCCCAAATCCAGGGTGTTGCAAATTCAGGGGCCTAAATCGCTCGAAGTGCTGCAAGCTGCAACAGGCAAACCGGTACCCGAAGGTTTCAGGTACTTTCATGCCGGCAAGTTTGATCTTGGTGGCCAGGAACTTTTGGTGACCCGTACCGGTTGGACTGGCGAACTGGGTATTGAAATTTATAGCGATGGCGAGAATACCGACCATCACGCGCTGTGGGATCATTTGATGGCTGCCGGTGAGCCCAGTGGCATGGCCTTCAGTAGCGCAGAGTCGATGGGAATTCGCCGGCTGGAAGCCGGGATACTCGATAATGGTACCGACATTGATCCCTCTATGACCCCCTACGAGGCCGGAATCGGCGCTTTCGTCGACCTTGATAAACCGGATTTTATAGGTCGGGACGCGCTCGCGAAAGCCGACCAGAATTGCCTGCTATGGGGCCTGACCTGCGGGGAGGCAATCCCATTTGCGGGTCTGAAGGTGCTCGACGGTAATGCAGAAGTCGGACGTATGACAGCAGGTGCGTGGACACCTTACCTGGACACCGGAATCGGTTTCGTGCGATTTCAACAGAAGGGTGACTGGCAGGGCCGTAAGCTCACGCTTCGCACCCGTGAAGGTAGTCAACACGCCTGTGAAATCGTCTCCCTGCCTTTTTATGATGCGGAAAAGAAAATTCCGAGGGGCGGTTCGATCTGATCCCTTTACTCGCGCTATTTTTCTATTTAGATCAATGCTAGTTGATTTTGAAGAACTGGATTACCAGCAAACACCGCTCGGTGATATTAGTTTACGGCGTCGATCGGAGCCCAGGCTCGGCGGAAAGATCCTCTACGAGGTCAGGCTTGGCGAGGAGTTTTTAATGTCCAGCCTGTTTACCGAAGCCGAGGTTCAACTGGCCAGGCTTGGACTTGCCGAACTCGAAGGCGGTGAACTGGATATCGTCGTCGGAGGCCTGGGACTGGGTTATACCGCGGTTGCCGTACTGGAAAACCCGTCGGTACGATCACTGGCAGTTATCGAGGTAATGGCGCCGGTGATCGACTGGCACCGCCGGGGACTGGTGCCACTCGGTAGTCGACTGGTTTCAGATGCCCGATGTAGCCTGGTTCATGCAGACTTTTTTGAACTCGCTAGCGCATCCAGCACCGGTTTCGATGGCCTGGGAACTATCAAGCCGGTTGATGCGGTTTTGCTCGATATTGACCATTCGCCGAGCCACTGGCTCAACCCGGCAAACAGTACATTTTATTCGCAGCAGGGGCTCGAGAAGCTTGCAGGAAAAATCCATAGTGGTGGAATTTTCGGATTGTGGTCTAACGATCCTCCCGAATCCGAATTCCTGGGGCTACTCGACAAGGTGTTCGAGTCAGCGCGTGCTCACATCGTCAACTTCCCGAATCCGTATACCGGTGGTGAGTCGTCTAACACGGTTTACCTGGCCCGAAAAGCATAAGGTCTCGCTCAAACAATAATTAACCCAAATATCAACCCCGGGATTATTCTCAGCGCCCGCATCAGTCTCTCAATTACCCGCCAGGGGACTTATACTTAATCCTACCCCTCAATTTCATCCGTATCGTATTGCCCGGATATCCGCCGGCGTATATGTGACCAGGACATGCCAACCGCCAAAACGCCGCTGAGGATAAATTCGACTACCCAGACAATAATCGATGTGTTATCCAGCGCCAGCAGTCCCCATTCGATTAACAGCCAGATCATAACGGCGAAAAAAGCAGCGGCCAGAAGCGTGCCGAATGCACCCAGCGAGTTCCAGGTTGCGCGCAGAAACATAACCCAGCCGATTAATAGCACGATACCAGAGGCTACCTTGTAGACCATGACTGTGTCTGAATATAACCATTGTACCCAGCAATATTCACTGGGGTTGTAGGTAGCGAATACCAGGATCAGCGAGATCAGGTATCTCAGTAGAAAGCTGGCGAAGGTGAATTTGGGTTGAATAACCATAGGAATTTTTTACCGATAAAACCTGAGTGTAATCCTACCATCTTTAAACTAATGGTTGAATACAGGGTGGGATTAGCTGCGGTTTTCCTATTTTAGTTGCTTGCTGAGGAACTGACCTGTCTTGGTGTAGTGATTGATTAACGCCTTAACTGCTTCGTCGGCGTTGCGTTCAAGCACCAGCTTGACTATTTGCTCGTGTTCATCGTTGGTGTTGCGTTTCGAATAAGCCACGGTCCCGGCTATATTACGATAGCGTATGTTCCGGTCGTATAGCTGGTCACAGAATTTTAACAAGATCGAGGAACCGCAGGCCGAAAGTAGTGCC
>JACZQS010000294.1 GCA_022545625.1 Pseudomonadota bacterium | reverse complement strand
GCGTTTGCGCAAATTCGCGTGCCTTACGTTCGTTTTCAACGACGAAAACCTCGTCACCTGCGTTCGGAACACCGGAAAGACCTATCACCACGACCGGCATTGAGGGTCCAGCCGATTTAATCAGGTTTGCCGATTCATCGTAGATCGCCCGTACGCGCCCGTATTGAATGCCGGCTAGTAGAATTTGACCTTTTTTCAATTCACCCGACTGCACCAGGACCGTCGCGACTGGTCCGCGGCCTTTATCGAGCGTGGCTTCAATTACAACGCCCTTGGCATTGCCCTTGTCGACCGCTTTAAGCTCAAGTACCTCAGATTGCAGCAATATTGCATCGAGCAACTGGTCGACACCCTCGCCGGTAATCGCCGAAACATTGACAAAAATATTATCACCACCCCAATCTTCGGGTACTACCTCAAGCGCCGCCAGTTCGTTCTTGACCCGATCCGTGTCAGCGTCTTCCTTGTCGATTTTATTGACCGCGATCACCAGTGGTACCCCGGCAGCATTCGCGTGTTGAATCGCTTCTTTGGTCTGCGGCATCACACCATCGTCAGAGGCAACGACCAGCACAACGATATCTGTAGCCTGCGCGCCCCGGGCTCGCATGGCCGAAAAGGCCGCATGACCAGGCGTATCGAGAAATGTGATGACACCCTTGTCGGTTTCCACATGATAGGCGCCGATATGCTGCGTGATGCCACCTGCTTCTCCCGCGGTAACCCGGGATTTGCGGATGTAATCCAGCAATGATGTTTTACCATGGTCGACGTGTCCCATGATCGTCACAACTGGCGGCCTCGATACCTTGTCCGCATCAGCCTGCGTTACATTTTCGATCAGCTCTTTTTCGAAATCATCTTCACTTGCCGAGACCGTCACATTATGCCCCATCTCTTCGACGACCAGGATTGCAGTATCCTGGTCGAGAATCTGGTTAATGGTGGCCATGCTTCCCATTTGCATCAGGGCTTTAATCACATCGCCAGCTTTGACAGCCATTTTCTGTGCGAGATCGGCAACGGATATTGCTTCCGGTACCTCGACATTATGAATAACAGGGGCGGTAGGTTTTTCGAAACCGTGTATATTTTCGACATCGCGAACCTGCCTCTTGCCTTTCTTAAATTTTGGTTTACGACTGGTCTGGTGCCCGCCTTCTTTAACGTGTAATTCCTTACGCCCGTAACGTGTATTTTTATCGTCACCACGCTTACCATGTTTGCCAGGTTTGCCCGGTTTTTCCTCGACTACTGCACTGGCTCGGGCGGCTTCTTCGAGCGCTGCCCTGGCCACCTGTTCGGCTACCGCCGCTTCGGCTTCGGCCTGTTGTTTCTCGATAATCTTTTTTGCGGCTTCCGCTTCTTCGAGATTCTTCTGGTAGGCCTTCTCTTCGGCCTCCGCTTTTTCTTTTTCGAGCCGGTCCCTGACTTCTTCTGCCTCTAATTTGGCCGCTTCTTCCACTTTTTTGGCTTCTGCCTTATCGTCCTGCTTCGTCATCGGCCGGGTTTCTTCGGCAATTATCTCTGCGCCAGTCAGTTCTTCTGCCTGGGTGCTCTCCGCGGGCGACGCCTGATCTGACCCATCGGCTTCAATCTCGCTTCGCCGAATATAGGTACGTTTTTTGCGCACCTCAACATTAATCGTCTTGGTAGTAACATTTCTCCCGGTGACTCCGGATCCCCTTATTTCGCTCTTGCTTTTGCGTTGCAGGGTAATTTTCCTGGGACCGCCAGATTCTTCCTTACCATGGCTACTGCGAAGCGAGTCCAGTAGCTTCATTTTGTCGTCATCGGAAATAGGAGCATTCGCACCGGATACCTGAATACCTGCCGCATTCAATTGATCAAGCAGTTTTTCGACACTGATGCCGATCACTTCGGAAAGTTGTTTTGCTGTCACGTTTGACATGGCTATCGATCCAAATCCAAATTGATGGTTAGCAGTATCATTTCACCAGGCTACTCGGCCTTCGCTTCTGCTTCTGCAAACCAGGGTTCACGCGCTTTCATGATCAATTTCGCTGCGAGATCGGCATCAATACCAACGGCATCTTCGAGTTCATCGGTCGACTGCTCGGCCAAATCTTCCATCGTACAAATACCGCTTCGCGAAAGCCGGTGTGCCAGTTCATCATCCATATATTCCATCGACAGCAAATCTTCCTGTGGCTCTCCAGCAGCCGCAGTTTCTTCGTTGGCGATCGCCATGGTTAGCAGCGCATCACGTGCACGTCCGCGTAGCTCTTTGACCATCTCTTCGTCAAACTCTTCAATTTCGCTTAACTCGGACTCAGGTATATAGGCGATTTCATCAATAGTAGTTAAATTTTCCTGAACTAAAATAATTGCAACTTCCTCGTCGACATCGAGCTGGGTCATAAAGTTCTCAACCAATTGCCTGGACTCGCCTTCCGATTTCTCTTCTGCTGCAGCTTCATCCATCACATTCAGCGTCCAACCGGTAAGCTGGCTGGCGAGCTTTATATTCTGACCACCCCGACCGATGGCCTGGGACAACTTTTCTTCCGGTACCGCGATATCCATCGAACCGGATTCCTCATCAACTACGATCGATGTTACCTCGGCCGGTGACATAGCGTTAACCGCAAATTGCGCTGGATTCTCGTCCCACAAAATAATATCGACTCGTTCACCGGCTAGTTCATTGGAGACGGATTGCACCCGCGATCCGCGCATTCCAACACAGGCTCCCACTGGATCTAATCGGGGGTCGTTGCTCTTTACTGCAATTTTTGCGCGCATACCCGGGTCGCGCGCAGCGGATAAAATTTCGATCAAATCCTGCCCTACTTCCGGCACCTCCAGCTTGAACAGCTCTATCAGAAATTCGGGAGAGGTGCGGCTAATGAATAACTGGGGACCACGTGGTTCAGAGGTAATACTATGCAAATATCCCCGAATCCGATCGCCGGGTCGCACTGATTCACGGGGGATCATATCTTCACGGGGGATATAACCCTCAGCGTTATCACCCAGATCGACGTAAACATTTCCCCTTTCAACGCGTTTAACCTGGCCCATCACCAAAGTTCCTTCCCTATCGGTGTAAGCTTCAATCACTTTACGGCGTTCCGCCTCGCGTACTTTTTGAACTATGACCTGTTTCGCGGTCTGGGCAGCGATGCGGCCAAACTCAACTGAGTCGATCGGCTCCTCGATAAAATCACCCAGTTCCAGTTCGGGTTGATCTATTTGCGCTGCTTCCAGACTAATTTGACGTAAAGGTTCTTCGAGACCATCTTCACCCGGCTCAACGACTTCCCAGCGACGGAAAGACTGGTAATCACCTGTATTTTTATCGATATCGATTCGCACCTCGATATCCTGCTGATAAGTTTTTCTTGTCGCAGAGGCGAGTGCGGCCTCGATC
>JACZQS010000035.1 GCA_022545625.1 Pseudomonadota bacterium | reverse complement strand
CAACGACTAGTGCTTTTTTACCGGTTAAAAATCCCATGACATCCCCTGAATCGAAAAAACTATTTTCGCAATGTCACAGGGATCATGCAATCACTATGTTGAGAAACATCGAGCTAAGTTAATTTTACCGGCCAATATTTTCGACGCGTCACATCTAGTCGCTGAAAAGTTGGGCCAGTTCTTTTGCCACACACGGTCGCCCATGACTGTTGATAGAAGTGCCGATTATTTTTGCCTGTAGGATTAAATTTTGGTCCGCAGTACGAAAAATATCCTGCAGGAAAACAAACCTGAGTCTGGAAAATTGCTCGACATTACTACAGACCACAAATTCGTCATTGCTTTTCAATGACTGTCGATAATCCAGCTCTGCGCGTACCACCACCAGGTGAATTCCTCTCTCTGTCAATTCAGCAAAACTGATTCCCTTGCTCAACAGCAGACCATGCCGGGCGTGTTCAAGATAGTGTTGATAGATACCATTGTTGACCACACCCTGCATATCGCATTCATAATCTCGCACTTTAAATTTGAGGCGGTGTGAATATTCCATGATGTTCGCAGTATAAATATACAGTTTAACAAAATATCGGAGGCTCCGAATCATTCATCCGTATGGTTTCAGCAGGCTAAAATCGAAAACCACTGACTAGTTGGTGAAATCAAAGTCCTGCGTAATCATCGTGGCGACTCATCAGAAGTCTGGGTTAAAATATATAATTCACCAGCCAAATTAGGCTATGCTTGATCCATTCAAATTGGCTGACCTGACCGAATGAACTATTCAGATTTTGGACATCATTTCTCCGGATACTCCGGGATCACGCACTTGATGGACGATTTGAATGAAGGCTTGTTGCGGGACGATATGATTATGATGGGGGGTGGCAACCCTGCGGCAATCCCGGCTGCTATCAAAGTATTCGAAACTGTGATTGATAAATTACAGGCGTCCGGAGGCTTGATAAAAACTCTGACTAATTACGACGGACCCCAGGGTAAGGATGCATTCCTGGAAACCCTGGTCGAGTTTTTTCAAAAACAGTATAGTTGGAAAATTGATAGGCGAAATATTGCCCTAACGCATGGTAGCCAGAGTGCATTTTTTATTTTATTCAATTCTTTTGCCGGTAAATCACGGGGTGGGCAGCAAAAGGTTCTGATTCCCCTGGTACCCGAATACATTGGTTACAATGACCTTGGTATCGAGGATTTATCAATAACCAGCCAGCAGGCGAAAATAAAGCTGCTAGATGACGGGTTTTTTAAGTATCAGGTCGACTTCGATCGACTCGAAGTCGATAGTTCCACCGGATTAATCTGTGTATCGCGCCCGACCAACCCGAGCGGCAACGTCTTGACCGATACAGAATGTCAACACCTGGACCAGATTGCCCGGCAGAATAATGTGCCCCTGTTAATCGATAATGCTTACGGTACACCCTTTCCAAATATAATATTTAATCAGGTAGAACCATTCTGGAATGATAATACGATTGTTTGTATGAGCCTGTCGAAACTTGGTTTACCCGGCGCGAGAACAGGGATCGTGATAGCGAACAGCGATATCATTCGGCAATTTACCAACATGACCGCAATTACCAGCCTGGCGCCTGGCGGCATAGGCCCTGCGATTGTCGGGCAGATGATCGAGGAGAATTTATTACTGCCGTTATGTCACGAGGTAATTCTACCTTTCTATCAAAAACGTGCCCAATTGGCGATTCGACTGATTAAGGATAAGATTGACGATGATCGATTGCGCATTCATAAAACCGAGGGTGCATTATTTTTATGGCTCTGGTTTGAAGGCCTGACGATCGGTACCAGTGAACTATATCGGCGCTTAAAGCTAAAAGGATTATTTGTTGTTCCGGGGCAGTATTTCTTCCCTGGGCAGGATAAACCTTCACCGCACGCTGAAAGCTGTATTCGAATGAATTATGTGCAAAGTGAGGATGATTTGAATAAGGGGATAGAAATACTGGCGCAGGAATTGCGACTATGTTGGGAGTAGGGCTATGTACAGGGAAGTACTGTATGCCGGTAAAAGCGGAGCGCCAGGCTCGACTATTTAGTGGTATGCGTAAACACACCGTCCCAGTCGTCGCCGGGTGGCTCCCTGCGAAAGTGACTTATTCGATCCAGGTAAATCTGATAAAGCTGTCGATCGGAGTCAGCTTGGCCCAAATTAGAAAATTCCTCTTCGGCCTCGTCCCAGTTCTGTAAGCGAAATTCCCGCAAAGCTCTTTTGTAGTTGGTCAACTCCGAGATCACGCGTTCATCCAGATCATTTTCATGTCCGACCGGCTCGAAGATAGCGACCGGTTCATTCTTGCCGAGTACAGTTACCAGGTCGAGTTCACGGAAAGTAAACCCTGATATGCTGTCTTTGGTGGTTTCACTGACGATGATGTTCACGCCATATGTTTTGGTCAAGCCTTCCAGGCGCGATCCCAGGTTGACCGCATCGCCCAGTACCGTGTAGGCCATACGAAATTCCGAACCCATATTGCCGACGTTCATGTTGCCGGTATTGAGCCCAATTCCCATATTCACTTCTGGCCATCCGCGCTCTTTGAATTCCATTTGCATGATCTTTAATTCATCCATCATTTCGAGTGCGGCATCGAGAGCATGGCGAGCGTGCTCCGGATCTCTGAGTGGTGCGCCCCAAAATGACATGATGGCGTCGCCCATATACTTGTCGATGGTGCCACGATTTTTATGGATAACGCGCGTCATCGGCGTCAGCAATGCATTCATCAATTCGACCAGTTGTTTCGGATCCATGCCTTCGGAGATCGTGGTGAATCCACGCACGTCAGAAAATAATACGGTCATTTCGCGATTTTCTCCATCGATCGCAAAATCGGTTGGGTCTTCGGCCATTTCGTCGACCAGTTCGGGTGGGATGTATTGTCCGAACAGGTGGGTAAGTTGTCGCTTGTCACGCGATTCAATGAAAAAGCCAAAGGTCATATCGAGGATAAATATTAAACCGATGAGCATTAACGGGCTGGCCAATGGCAAGATCAAGTGATTATTCCAGGCGATCATGGTTATCAAGATGGTAAGCAGTGAAATTCCGATAGTTCCTGCCGCGGCCATCAATGGAGATAACAGTGGTAGTAACAGGGCCATACCTGTGGCCAACACAATTAACATGAGAAATTCGTAAGCGATGATCCACGCTGGTTTATGGTTGATTGTGCCGTCGAGTATTCCGGAAATGATGTTCGCGTGTATTTCGACTCCCGCATAGATTTCCGCTACAGGTGTTGAACGTAGATCTTTCAGACCCGGTGCCGTTGTACCAATTAGTACTATTTTATCCTGCAAAAGGGCGGGCTTAATTTCTTTACTTAATACCTGATGCAATGGCAGGTAGGGAAAGCTGCCCTGAGGTCCACGATATGGCACATAGACGGCACCATTATTGTCCACTGGAATATGATGCTCACCCAGATTGATGCCTTCGAGTACATAGTAATCTTGCGCGCCACTGATTCCATCGGTCTCGATAACCAAGTCGATTTTGGACTTGTCGAGATGGGCCTGGCTTACTGCTAACGCCAATGAGGAATATAGATGATTATCGTAGGCCTGTATCAGCGGAACCCGGCGAAATACCCCATCTGCGTCTACTAAAGGATTATCAAAATATCCACCGAATTCGGTAGCGCTCTGCAATATTTCCAAATTTCCAATATAGCCAGAGGGTTTGATGATCTGCAATCTTTCGCTCCACCCAGCATCGATCTTCATCGTCGCCGGGGGTAGCGAACCTGTATTATGGCTTTGATCCGGGGAATCGAAGTTTTCGAAAATGTATCCCATCACCAGGTTTCTACCCAATAGGCTTTTGGCAAAAATTCGATCGTGTTGCAGGCTGGGGCGAATTCTCTCCAACGCTGCCTGGTAAGCCTGGTCCTGGCTTAATTCACCGCTTGCAAGTTCTTCAAAGGTTTCTATACCGGAGGATTGATCTTTTTCGACGAAGCTAATATCAAAACCAACAGTATCAACTTGATAGTATTCGAATAGATTGTCGACAATTGTTGCAAGCTTGTCGCGACCCCAGGGCCATTGACCGACTACTGCAAGTGAATTCTCGTCGATGTCGAGAATGACGATACGGTTATCTAGCGAATTAGGCCGAGTGGAATTGAGGCGGGCATCGTAAGTCCAGTTTTCGAGCTTGGTGAGGTAAGGATATTGGTGCCATCCCAGGGTGTCGATCATCAGAGCAAGCAAAATGAGAGCGCTGAGTCCAAATCTCAAAATGCGTTGAAATTGCATTTATTGCTCTCCAGGTTGGTATCTTGGAATATTTATAAAAGGCCTGGATTAAATTTAATCTAAATATCGCGGTGGTCAGTTCATCCAACAGGGTGACCGGGTATTATAGTGGGGTTTAACGCAGGTAAAATTCCATTTTCACACCAGCCACTTCGAGGATGTCGTGACTCTTGAGTTCGTGAGCACTTGAACCAATCGGAGTGCCGCCAACTTTCGGCACCGAATTATCGGGACCGCCGTCAACATGGATCAGGAAAAATCCCTGGGGTCTTCGAGTAATAGCGGCAACCTGAACGCCAGGTTGTCCGATGGTGGTTAAAGCCTTGGTGAGTATCAGTTCTTTCCCTGCATTGGCCCCGCTGAGCAATTGCAGGCAGGCCTCCTTATCGGCCAGCGGTGATGCTGCCGTGCTTGCTGCTTCAGACGCGATTTCGGCAGATATTTTTTGCACCGACTCGTTAATTTCTTTACTCCCGGCCTCCTCGGGCATACCTTTTTCTCCGGGGCGAATAACCATGGTCTTTTCGAAGCCCTCTCCGGCGGAGCGGCTTGTGGAATTGTGGTAGGTTATCTGGTACTTACCGAGGGTAATACTGTCGCCGTCTTCCAGCGCGTGTTTCTTTACCAGCTTGCCGTTTACATAAGTGCCATTGGTACTGCCCAGATCTTCCAGAAAGGAATCTTCGAGTATGGTGATAACTTGAGCGTGTCTGCCACTAACCGATAAATTGTCGATAGGAATATCATTGCTCGGCTTGCGACCAATGGTCACCGTTTCACTGGTTAGAAGGTACTCTTTTTTCTCGCCATCGGCTGACGTGGTGATCAATTTTGCGACCATTTTCTATCCCGCCTCTAAAAATGTGTTTTTTCTGGGCATAACAGGTTAATCGAACCGCGCCGCCAACTTGTTCAACCAGCTCTGCTCAATCGAAAAATCGTCGTCGATGCGGCATAACATCACCGAAATATTGTCCTTTCCACCATTCTGGTTTGCCTTAGTAATCAATTGCTTGGCAGCCTCTTCTAGATTATCACTAAAACTCTTGATAGTTAAGTATATATGTTCATCTTCGACATAATCAGTCAGTCCATCAGAGCATAGTAGATAAATATCATTTTTTAACACTATATCTTCCTGAATATCCGCGGTTACCACTGAATCTATACCTAAAGCACGTGTTACCAGGTTCTTATTCAGTGAATTTCGCGCCTCCTCGCGGGTGTAAAAACCTCGGTCGATCAGTTCCTGCAACAACGAGTGATCTTTGGTAACTTGCTCGAGGGAGTTGGCTCTCAGGCGATAGCAACGTGAATCTCCGATATGAACCAGAGAAAAAGTATTGTTGTAAAATTGTAACACGACAATGGTAGTCCCCATGCCGCTGTGCATTGGGTTCGCCTCCGCGGCTTTGAAAACCAGGTCATTGGCAGAATCGATCGCTTCCTGGATACAAATCGACTCAAGTGAATACCCCGACTTCGAATCAGTATGGCCTGGCTTGATTTCGGGTAATTTCTTTTGTATCACTTCAATTATCGTATCGACGGTCATGCTGCTGGCGATATCGCCACCACGATGACCTCCCATCCCATCGGCCAGTACTGCCAGTCCAAGCGCGCTATCGTAGCCTATGGAATCTTCATTTTTTCTGCGAACCAATCCAATATCGGTCATGCCCATGATGGTGATTTTGTCTTGCAGATTCATCTCTGGGGTCAGCTCTGGAAGGCCAGTATAGCTTTTAGGTGGTTACCCAATGCTGGTTGAAAACGGTGTTTGACGCCCCTAGGCAGTATTTTTCTGGCTACCGAATCGATCGCATCCGTTATATCGGGGTGTACAGATCTGAAATTCGACGCCGCTTCATTGGTAGTTTTAAACAACGAGCTTACCATCGAATCTGCCTGGAAGGGTATGGAGCCGGTAAGTAACTGCAATAACCTGACTCCAGGTGAAAACAAATCCGGTTGCCCATCTGCCTTTTCACTGGCTAACTGCTCGGGAGGCCTATCAGCAGGGGTAACTGGATTCGTGCCAGTTTTAGTTTTGCTTGAAACAGTAATACGCCCGATTCCAAAATCAGTTATCTTAATCGAATCGGTTTCCGGTTCATACATAATATTGGCCGGCTTAAAATCTCGATAGACGATGTTCTGCTGGTGTGGATAAGAATGGCCCACGACAGTAATTGCTAGCTCTGCGAACCAGTCTTTTTTCCAAAAATGGGCATTCATTTCCTTTCCATTATTATTATTTAAGCCTAAAGTACTCAGGATTATTACGACTGATATGATTTTCGCCGCGGTTTTCTGCCAACGCCTGATCCGAATCAGGAAGCTAAATCCTCGGCTGCCGCTGAATCGATACCGTCGGTGAGTACGAAGGATTCGATTTCCTTCTCATTCAACAGGAAAGATGCCGCCGAACTTCTGCGCCCGGTATCGCAGTACAGAACGTATTTCTGGTTCTTATCCAGCGAACTGGCTTTCATACGCAGGAAAATCAGGGGTATATTAATGCTACCTTTGATTTTGACCGCCTTGTGCTCGTCCGGCAATCGTACATCGAGCCAGACTCCGCCGCCGTCTACCAGTTTTTTGCCCTCTTCATAACTAACCCAGTTCAACAAAGGTTCATTCAACAGTGAATTAAAGTCTTCTTTTTTGAGGCGCATCAAATGACCAGCCGACAGCATCGTAACCGTAGCGTTTCGAGTAGAATCCGATATCAATGCTTCTTCACCAAAACTGTCGCCGACGGACAGGGTCGCGAGCTTAACGCCATTAGGATTGGCTGGCGTGGCTCGGGTAACCAGGCATCTGCCTTTCTCGATAATATAAAAATAATCCCCTTCCTGATCCTGCTCGATCACCTTGTCTCCGGGGCTGTATTTGACCGATTCCATGCGTAAAAAAATGGCCTGAATATTAGCAGCTGGAATTCGATGGAAAGCAGGGGTCTGTAAAATCCTGGACATCCAGTCAGTTTCGTCGTCATCTTCCATGGTATCGACCATATAGCTCCCGGTTTGGTCCCAGGTCAGCATAATGTCGAGCATATCACCGTCTATCTTGGTGACGACGGCTGATCCTTTGGCGCGAGCCGAGAACGCCCGGGGGAAACCAGGGGAAATTGGTTGTAAAGCTTCCGGCGTACCAGCCTTAATAAGCTTGACGACTTTCTTGTCCTTTACCAGCTCGATTTCACCTTCGAGGACATAAACATGATTTTTCTCGGTGTCACCCATCTTGAAGATATAAAAACCCGGCTCGAAAGCCAGAGCCGTTATCTTTGATAGCAGTTCCCGTACGTTTTCAGGATTCAACGAATTGATCGGCGAGAGGGATATTATCTGTTTAGGATCAATTTTTAGTGACATATCATATCTGTTTATTATTGCGGTTGAGTGCCTAATAATGTCTATTCTGGTATTTGGTATCCGATAAATCAACTAGTACACCGGAAGGGTGTACCTGGGTCCTACAGGTATAATTTTTCCGACCCTGGTAAATCTTTATCCTGATTGACGCGTAATGTCTACGTACAGCTTAATCTTTTGACCCGGTTGCAGGTACTTCCCGAGCCTGTTCCAGCGTTTGATATCTGATACCCGGATATTGAACCGGTCCGCTATACGAGACAGGGAATCACCCTTTCTTACTGTATATCGCAGTGCGTGTAAATTTTGCCCGGGACCGGTATCGATAAAGCTTACAGTTCGTACCTCTGCTGCCTTTTTCGTCCAGATAACCAGTTTTTGACCGACCCGAAGCGTATCGATTGGGGCGATACCATTCCATCTGGCCAGTGACGAGGTACTGACCCCGTAGCTGCGGGAAATGCTCCACAGGCTTTGCCCGGAACGTACAATATGAACGTGTTTATCGCCAGAACGACGGGTGTTTTGAATTTTACTCTTACGCGCGCCCGCACTTAACTTGTAAGAACTTATTGATTTTGTCGCGGTTGGGATGGTCAGGTATTTTCCTGCCCGGATCTGGGTGCCACGAATCTTGTTGACCTTCTTGATCAACGCGGTCGTGGTTCGGTAGCGGCGCGATATCTGGCTCAGGGTTTCTCCGGTCTTGATCTTGTGGCGTACCCAGTTGATGCGTTTTTCGGCAGGGACTTTCAACAAAGCAGAACTAAACGCCTCGCTTTTATCCTTGGGCAATAGTAAGCGGTGTGGTCCATCAGGTGGCGTTGCCCAGCGGTTAAATGCCGGGTTCAGCTGATATATCTGGTTGATTGAAATGCCGGCAAGATCGGCGGCGAGCGCCAGGTCAATCTGCCCATCCAGTTCAACTATCTGGTAGGACAGCTCGTTACTGACAGGTAAAACCTCGAGCCCATACTTCTCGGGATTGTCAAATATCTGCTTGAGAGCGTAAAGTTTCGGCACATAATCCTTGGTTTCCTTGCGCAAGCGCGTGAGACTCCAGAAATCGGTTGGGCGATTTTTTTTCTTGTTATAACGGATCGCCGATCGAATTCTACCTGGGCCTGCGTTGTATGAAGCCAGCGCCAAATCCCAGTCGCCATTGAATTCTCTGGCGAGACCATCCAGATAGCGGATCGCAGCCTGGGTTGATTCGATGATGTCACGGCGTCCGTCATACCACCAATTTTGCTTCAAGCCCAGATTACGCCCGGTAGAAGGTATGATCTGCCATAGTCCCGAGGCTCTGCCGTGTGAATAGGCAAAGGCCTGGTAGGCACTTTCCACTACGGGTAACAAGGCCAGTTCAGTGGGCATATTCCTTTGTTCCAGCTCGTCGAGAATAAAAGGCAATATCGGCCCTGCCCGCTGCATAACCCGAGCGAGATAACCACGATGTTTTAGGTACCAGTTTAACTGGGCTTTTATCCGCTTGTTATCGGTTTCAGGTAATGACATACCCTTTTGCAGCCGGTACCAGGCGTTGGTCTGAATTGCCTGCGTTTCAATTGCTTCTTGTTGAAGCGTGACAAACGCTTCACTTGATTGTGACAAGTTTTTAGCCAGGTTCGGAACCAGGGCCCGATATTGGATATCCACCGCAGAGGGCTTATGCAAAAAGCTGACAAAGCTGCTAAATGCAACAACTGTGACCTCGGATTCGACGGCGACATGAACCGGCTTCTCAAGTGAAAGTTTTACATAGGGAGGGGGGGCGCTGACATAAGCTTGAGCCTGGGTATCGACCGGCCGTTGAACAGCCAATTCAGGCGAATTCGCCTGGCCAGGAATACCCTCATCCTGTGCCCTGGCATCCGGTTGTAATGTACTACAGGCACCGAGAGTGACCGATAATAACAGCGAAATTACCAGACGATGCTGGTGCCTAAAATAGGTTAATCCGTTTATAATCATTAGTATAGAATTAGTATAACCGCTAAAATGTGAGCATTGTACAGTTCAATATAGCAGAGTTAAATGCGAAATTATCGACTTCTTAGTACTGAAAAGCATTGTGGAAACATTGATGAGTGGTATCAAAGGCCACTGGGGCAGCAGCTTTTTGATGATTTAAAAACCCAGCTCGATCCCCTTTTAACTACCACATTTGGTTATTATGCCCTGCAAATCGGATGTACTGGTCACGCCAATCGATTACTAGACTCTTGTCGGGTGAGGCGCAAGTTTAGTTTAGGGAGTGAAAATGTCAGTGTCGATCTGCAGGCCTATCCAGCCCTGTTACCAATAGCCAACGACAGTGTTGATCTAGTGGTGTTGATGCATCATTTGTCAAATACGACCGAACCGCATGCGATATTACGCGAAGTATCACGCGTATTGATCCCGGAGGGGAAACTAATCATCGTCGATTTTAATCCGCTGTCGCTGTGGGGGCTACGTTATTTTTTCCAGTCCTGGCTTGAACAGGTACCCTGGAGGGGACACTATTACACGGCGAGGCGTCTGACGGACTGGATGCAGCTACTCGGGTTCGATCAGCAAAAGCATTTTAGAGTCGGTTATATGCCACCGATTAATCGAAGGTCAGTCATCCGGCGACAATCATGGCTGGAAAAAGGTCTGAAGAACTGGCTCAGGTTTTCCGCCGCCCTGAATGTGCTGGTGTTTGATAAGAATATTTCACCGATGACACCGGTTCGCCATCGCTGGGTGACACGAAAATTATTGCCGGGCAAGATAGCCCGTCCCAATGTTGGCCGCGGAATGAAATATGACAACTAAGGTAGTCATGTATACCGATGGTGCCTGTCGAGGCAACCCTGGTCCCGGCGGATGGGGCGTTATACTAAGTTATCGGGATCGAAATAAAAAATTAAGCGGATTCGATCCTCAAACCACTAACAATCGGATGGAATTGACCGCTGCGATCGAGGGACTTCGGGCACTCAGTCGTGCCTGCGATATAGAGTTGAACACAGACTCCAAATATGTACTGCAAGGTATTAGTGAATGGATCGAGAGCTGGAAGTCGAATGGATGGAAAACCGCGGCAAAAAAACCGGTAAAAAACGTTGATCTATGGCAATCGCTCGATGAACAGGTGAAAAAACACAGGATTAACTGGCACTGGGTCAAAGGACATGCCGGCATCGAGGGCAATGAAATGGCAGACCAGCTGGCTAACCTGGCGATAGATCTGGCGATGGAGAAATCATGAGACAGGTCGTACTCGATACCGAAACTACAGGCCTCGAAACCAGCCAGGGCCATCGTATCATTGAAATTGGCTGTGTTGAATTAATCGATCGCCGGATTACCGATCATTACTGGCACCATTACATTAATCCAGATCGCGATATAGATGCAGGCGCTTTCGAAGTTCATGGAATCAGTAATGAGTCCTTGCAGGACAAGCCTCGCTTCCACGAAATAGCCGAGGATTTTATCGATTATATCAGTGGCGCGGAGCTGGTGATTCACAATGCACCGTTTGACGTGGGATTTCTCGACTATGAGTTAAGCAAACTCGATAAAGAATCCGATACCATCAGTAAATATTGCCGTGTGCTCGATACACTGGTTATGGCGCGGGAGAAACATCCGGGTCAGAAAAATAATCTGGATGCGCTATGCCGACGCTATGATATCGACAACAGCCAGCGTAGCCTGCACGGTGCTTTACTAGATGCACGCATTCTGGCGGATGTCTATTTGATCATGACAGGAGGTCAAACCGCGTTGAGCCTGGATGAACTGGACAACAATGCGGACCCAGCCCATGCAATCACCTCGCGTCGGGCGATCGAGCGCAATGGGCCATTACTTATCTGGAATGGTGGTGACGAATCCGAACAGGCGCATCGGGATTATCTCAAATTTTTACAGGAGCAGTGTGAGGATCCCGCCTGGAAGTAACAGGGTCAGGAATGTTTCATAATCCTGGCCTTGTCCCG
Source organism: Pseudomonadota bacterium (assembly GCA_022545625.1). Lineage (GTDB taxonomy): Bacteria > Pseudomonadota > Gammaproteobacteria. Next base: position 335 of record JACZQS010000035.1, on the reverse strand, counting down.
TTGCCAGTCCCGGTCCTTCTCCACGGCGCGCTTGTCATGTTGCTTCTTGCCTTTGGCCAGCCCGACCGCCAGCTTCGCCTTGCCACGCCCCCAATACAACTCCAGCGGTACCAGCGTGTAGCCTTTGCGGTCCACGAGGCCGCTGAGGCGATCTATTTCTTTACGGTGCAACAGCAGCTTTCTCGTTCTGGTGGGATCGGCATTCACGTGGGTAGACGCCGACGCCAAGGGCGTCAGGTGAGCGCCGAGCAGCCACATCTCGCCGTTGCGCACGATGACATAGCTCTCCGTGAGTTGCGCTTTGCCGGCCCGAAGACTCTTGACCTCCCACCCTT
>JACZQS010000293.1 GCA_022545625.1 Pseudomonadota bacterium | reverse complement strand
TGGACTTAACCAGCGGCTGCTTAAATACCGCCGTGAGATATTAGGCGATTATTCCGTGCAAAAAGAATCCACCACTCATTTTGGCTTTGACGAGATTCCCGCCTCCGAAAAACAGGGACGTGTCGGCAACATTTTTGACTCGGTAGCGAATAATTACGATTTGATGAACGATGTCATGTCGTTCGGTATTCACCGCCTGTGGAAGAAATTTACGCTTGAGCTCTGCGGTCTAAAACCTGGACACTGCGTGCTGGACCTGGCGGGCGGCACCGGAGACCTGGCGATCAAGCAGGCGGCAAAGGTGGGTGAAAGCGGGCAGGTTTATCTCGCTGATATTAATTCTGTGATGCTACGGCAGGGACGTGATCGAGTGATCGACAAGGGCCTGGTGAATCGGATTATTCCTGTGCAGTGTAATGCCGAAATTCTGCCCTTTGCCGACAATAGTTTCGACTGCATAACCATCGCCTTCGGTCTGCGCAATGTCACCGACCAACTTAAGGCGCTCAGCTCGATGCGTCGAATTTTAAAACCGGGTGGGCGTCTGTGCGTACTTGAATTCTCAAAACCTGTTTGCCAGTCATTGGGAAAAGTCTACGACTTTTACTCGTTTAAGCTATTACCCCGGCTTGGCGAGTGGATTGCAGGAGATCGCGCCAGTTATCAGTACCTCGCGGAATCCATTCGCGTGCACCCCGACCAGGCGAGCTTGAAAAAGATGATGGTCGACGATGCCGGTTTTGACGAAGTGAGCGTATATAACCTGTCCGGTGGCATTGTCGCATTGCACCGGGCCTTTAAATATTGAGCGCCTGGTGCTAGTCGCAATCTATACCAACACCAGACCTTGTATCGATATTATCGAATTGCTAACCGGTTGGCCTGCCGGCTAGAAGAATTGAAATGCTCGCGTCTTTCGCTAACACGTTGCTGGGATTCGTTGAAATCGGTGGGAATCGCCTGTTGTCACTCGATCACCAGGTGATCGATCGATGCCGAGAATTGCAAGGCCATTGCATCAAAATTCACATCACTGACCTGGACTTCACGGTTTATTGCCATCCCGGTAACTGGGGTATCAGGCTAGGCCTCGATCAACCTGCAAAACCCATCGATGCGACTATCTCGGGGCGTGTGATGGCACTGCTGAGTCTTGCGATGCAAGAAGACAAGATCAGCACATCGATGCAGGAAGGGGTCAGTATCAACGGCAATGCCGTGGTGGCACAGCAGATGCAGAAAATATTCGCCGACCTGGACCTGGATTGGGAAGAAGCACTCTCCCATTATATCGGCGATATACCGGCATACCAGGTTCATCGGCAAGCTCGCAGGGCTACAAAATGGCTGTGTCAAAGCGTGACTTCATTGTCACAAACCAGTAGCGAATACCTACGGGAAGAAATCCACCTGACCCCGACCCAGGTCGAATTCGAGCATTTTCAGCATCAGGCAACCAGGCTCAAGCAGGATGTCGAGCGCGCCGAGGTCCGCCTGCGCCATCTTATTCGCAGCATTAAAAAATGAAACTCCTGTATCGATTGATCGTGATTAATTTCACCATGGCAAGATATGGGCTAGATGAAATTATTTTATCGATTCATTTTTTTCGGCCGCTTTGGTTGCTTGGATTAATTAATCCCTTCAACTGGTTTCGTGGCAGATCGCTTTCACAGGCTGAAAGACTTCGGTTATGCATCGAATCACTCGGACCCATATTCATCAAGTTCGGCCAAATGCTCGCGACCCGGCGCGATTTGTTACGCTCGGACATCGTCGACGAGTTGGAAAAACTGCTTGACCAGGTACCACCTTTTCCGCTGCAGCAGGCGCGCGGCATTATCGAACGGGAACTGGCCAGGCCGATCGATCAGCTTTTCAGGTCATTCGACGATAAGGTATTGGCCTCGGCCTCAATTGCACAGGTTTACAACGCCGTGCTACCCGACGGCGAATCTGTTGTGGTTAAAATTGTGCGTCCGAATATAGAAGTGCGTATCAAGCAGGACATCCAGTTGTTAATGGTATTAGCGCGCATGGCCGATCGCTACTGGCAGGGAGCGAAGCGCGTGAAACCGGTGCAGATCGTCGAAGAATTCGAAAAGACCCTGCTGAATGAACTTGATCTCGTGCGAGAGGCGGCAAACGCAAGTGAGCTACGGCGATATTTCGAAGGCTCGAACGATCTTTATGTGCCACAGGTTTACTGGGATTACTGTAGAACCAGGGTGATGGTGATCGAGCGAATCGAGGGTATTCCGGTATCCGATATCGAACAGCTGAAGAAACACAAGATCAATCTCGAGCTGCTATCGCGCAAGGGTGTCGAAGTATTTTTTACCCAGGTGTATCAAAATAATTTCTTTCATGCAGATATGCACCCCGGCAATATTTTCGTTTCGCCTGAAAACCCGGACGATCCGAAATATATTGCAGTGGATTTTGGCATCATGGGTTCACTCTCAACCCAGGATCAGCGCTACCTGGCAGAAAATTTTGTGGCTTTTTTTAATCGCGATTATCGTCGCGTAGCGGAACTTCACGTCGACTCTGGCTGGGTAGATCGCGATACCCGCATCGATGATTTCGAAGCCGCAATCCGTACAGTTTGCGAACCCATGTTTCAACGCCCGCTGGCCGAGATTTCCTTTGGCCAATTATTAGTGCGACTGTTCCAGACCGCGCGCCAATTTAACATGGAAATCCAGCCACAATTACTTTTGCTGGAGAAAACCTTTTTACATATTGAAGGTTTGGGGCGTCAGCTTTACCCACAACTTGATCTCTGGGATACCGCGAAGCCATTTCTCGAACGCTGGCTAAGCGAGCAACTGGGCGTACGGGCACTGGTGAAGGGATTAAAAAAGAATTTGCCCTATATAGCCGAAAACCTGCCTGATTTACCGCAATTAGCCTTTAAAACCCTGCATAAAATTGCCAATGACGAACTCCAGGTTGAATTCAAATCGAAGCAGCTCGAGTTACTACAAAAGGAGATTCGCCAGTCCAACGCGCGTAATATCCGGGCAATTATTGGTGGTAGTTTTGTCATTAGTGCTAGCATCATTGCCGGCCTGGATGGCCTGGCTCCAGTCATGGTAGGCAGTGGCCAGTTTTTAATGCCACTGATGAGTTGGGTATTATTGATTCCGGGTTTGTATCTGTTGATCAGCAGCTATTTGATGGACTAGCAATATGTGGGGTGGAGTCTGAACCTGGTTAACAGGAGTCGCTGGTCAAATCGGGGTTCATGCGTCTGCCGTGCTTGTAGCCCTTCCAGTACATATCCTTTACTTCTTGCCGATAATCTTCCGGCACGGATTCCATAAAAGCATTGTAATCGCGGGTAAATACTTCGTCGCCATCACAGAACTTACGCTTATAAGCTAGTTGACCGCTGCGTTC
>JACZQS010000034.1 GCA_022545625.1 Pseudomonadota bacterium | reverse complement strand
ATTTCCACGCACGCGTCGTGCAACACGAATGTGATCATCTGGACGGTATTTTGTATCCTTTCAGGATCGAAGATATGCGCTATTTTGGTTTTCGACACGAACTCGAATCCAACGGTTTCATGACACCTCAACCCTGTGATGATGACCCCGGTGATACTGCCTGAAAGGTCGGCAGCCCTTGGTTCATCAGCGCATCATTTTATTTGGAACCGGGGCACTGTTTTCTACTGCTGTGCTTGATCAATTACTGGCGAATGGCTTAAAACCAGATGCACTCGTATTACCCGGGTTTGCACCATCGAGATTAAATGGGCTGGCAGACATACCTGTTGATTCGGGTGGTAAAGATAACCGGTTTGTGTCAGCGGCGAAGCAATTATCGATATCTTTAATTTACCTGCCGGAATCCTCACAAACCTCCCAGGCGCGGGCCATTGCCGGTGTCAAAGCCGATTTTATCCTGGTTGCCTGTTGGCCATACCTGCTTGTTACTGAAATTGTTAACTCGGTGGAAAAGGCTGCACTCAATTTACATCCCTCATTGTTGCCGGATTACAGAGGTGCCGACCCGGTGATAGCGCAAATAGCCAGTCGGGAGATAAATTTGGGTGTATCTCTTCACCTGTTGAGTCAGAAATTTGATTGTGGGGATATTATCGGTCAGGCCAGCCTAAAATTCGAAACCCGGTTCCCCGGGCGTGATTTGATCGAGATCCAGGCGGCCCGGGTCGGAACCCGCCTGTTCATCCAGGCAATACAGGACTTTGGCAGCCCAGACTGGAAACCACGACCTCAATAGTCTTTAAATATTGGTAAAATTTGAATATGAAAAAGCTGCCAGCCCAGAAAGTCGAAGAACTACTTAATTATGATTACCATCATATCTGGCACCCCTACAGCGCCATGCACGGTGAAGTACCGGTTTACCCGGTAATTTCCGCGCAGGGGGTGAGAATTCGACTCGCCGATGGTCGTCAATTAATCGACGGTATGGCTTCCTGGTGGTGTGCCGTGCATGGTTACAACCATCCGGTATTGAACCGTGCGATACGCGATCAACTGGAAGAGATGGCGCATGTGATGTTCGGTGGATTGACCCACCCACCGGCTGTGCAACTGGCTGAAAAACTGGTTGAAATATCACCGTCAGCGCTGACCTCGGTATTTTTTGCTGATTCTGGTTCGGTCGCGGTCGAGGTGGCAATGAAAATGGCAATGCAATACTGGCATGCCCGCGATCTTCCCGCTAAAAATCATTTTGCGACAATTTACAGTGGCTATCATGGCGATACTATTGGCGCAATGTCGGTCTGCGATCCGGTCACCGGTATGCATGGTTTGTTTGCAGAGAGTCTAGCCAAACAGTATTTTGCCGAATCGCCTAATTGTCGGTTCGGTTCACCCTGTACCCAAATGGACATGGAATCGTTAACAAATTTGCTTGAAAACCATCATCAACAGATAGCCGCACTGATACTGGAGCCGATAGTACAGGGTGCAGGAGGCATGCGATTTTATTCGGCTGATTATCTGGCCCGGGCGAGAAAACTATGCGACAGGTACCAGGTGTTGCTAATCGCCGATGAAATAGCGACCGGATTCGGTCGTAGCGGAAAAATGTTCGCCTGCGAGCACGCGGCGGTTACTCCCGATATTATGTGTATCGGCAAGGCTCTGACCGGTGGTTATATGAGTCTGGCGGCGACCTTAACTACCTCAGAGGTAAGCCAGACGATTGACCAGGGTGATCCCGGTGTATTTATGCATGGGCCTACCTTTATGGCGAACCCGCTTGCCTGCGCTGTTTCGCTGGCCAGTATTTTACTACTCGATGACTCGAACTGGCAGGACCGGGTTAACCATATAGAACAGGTACTCGATGCGCAATTATCGCATTGTATCGATTTTTCCCAGGTCAACGATGTGCGAGTACTGGGCGCGATAGGCGTAATCGAGCTGCATCAGGCAGTCGATATGAAGTCGATAACCGAACAGTTCGTAGACGCCGGGGTCTGGGTTCGGCCTTTTGGAAAACTGGTATACCTGATGCCGCCTTTCATTATCAATGACAGTGATCTGACGAAGCTTTGTCAGGTTGTTAGTGAAGTAGTGGGTAATATCCCTGACTGATCGACCGGTAATTTAGCGGTGCCAATCAGTCTTTTTCCTGATCTTCGTCCTCGTCTTCCTGTTCTTCTATTTCCTTTATTAACTTATCTTTATCGGCCGGGGTTAATATTTGGGTAGTGTCGTCTTCTTCCATCTGGTTTTGCCTCATTATTAGAGATATATCTTAGCCGCTTCCACCCTGTGAAGGGAATCTCATGCGCAGTCTTTTCAACGCCGCACAATTATACCCGACTCGAGGCTAATTACATCGGTGCTGCCAGAACTATATCTTCCGGTAATATACCGTCATATTTGTCAGAATTATGTGACCCATCACCGAATTGGCAAAATTAGCCTGAATGGTCGTAAATACCGGTAATTTTTCAGATCAATAAAACCGCGAGGGTATTCTCGGTGGTACAATTGAAATCGATCATTGGATATTTGTCTTTGCTGCCTACAGGCGGGTGTATTTATCATGGCTAAAATCAAATACCGTACCGAAAAAGATAGTATGGGAGAGATACAGGTTCCGCTAGATGCCCTGTATAAAGCCCAGACACAGCGTGCGGTGAATAACTTCCCGGTAAGTGGTATCCCTTTACCTGGGGAGGTGATTTCTGGGCTGGGCTTAATTAAAAAAACCTGTGCAAGGGTTAACGCCGATCTTAACCAACTCGACAATGTCCGGGCCGGTGCAATTCAAAAAGCAGCTGACAAGGTTATTTCCGGAGATGTCGATCAGCATTTCCCGATTGATATTTTCCAGACCGGGTCTGGAACCAGCAGCAATATGAACGCTAACGAGGTCATCGCGACACTGGCTTCGACAAAAAAATGCCCGGTTCATCCCAATGATCACGTCAATATGGGGCAGAGTTCGAATGACGTATTTCCGAGTGCGATACATGTTGCCGGTAGTATCGCTATTCATGAAAAACTTTTGCCGGCATTGCAGCATCTTGAACAGGTGATTATGGAGAAGGGCAATTCCTGTGCTGACATCGTAAAAACCGGGCGTACCCACCTGATGGACGCAATGCCCGTCACCCTGGGACAGGAAATGTCAGGTTGGGGATCGCAAATCAAAAATGGCCGGTATCGGCTGCAGTCTTCGCTAACCCGTCTGCAAAAGCTGGCACAGGGCGGTACTGCAGTGGGAACCGGCATCAATACAACCGAGGATTTCGGAGAGCGGGTATGTCGGAGGCTACATGATCTGACCGGTATACGATTTTCTCAAATGGATAATTTATTCGAAGGCCTGGGCACGCAGGACACCGCGGTAGAAACCAGTGGCCAGTTGAAAGTGCTGGCTGTATCCCTGATGAAGATTGCCAACGATTTACGCTGGATGAATTCTGGTCCATTAGCGGGCCTGGGCGAGATTACCTTACCCGCTTTGCAACCGGGTAGCTCTATCATGCCGGGTAAGGTAAATCCGGTCATTCCTGAAGCGGTAGCAATGGCCTGTGCCCAGGTGATTGGTAATGACAACACGATAACGATAGCGGGGCAGTCTGGAAATTTTCAGCTTAACGTGATGTTGCCGATAATTGCTTATAATCTGCTGCAAAGTATCGACATACTGAGTAATTCAAGCCTGATCCTGGCGGATAAGGCAATTAGTGGTTTTAGCGTTAATACTGACCAGATAGAGCAGACCCTGGCTCGAAATCCGATACTGGTGACCGCACTTAATTCTGTGATCGGTTATGAACTGGGCGCAAAAATAGCCAAAACCGCTTATCTACAAAAGCGGCCGGTTATCGAGGTGGCGTTGGAGCTCACCGACCTGGACGAAGCGGAATTGAAACGCTTACTCGATCCGGCATTGTTGACCCGGAGTTAAGCAGTAGTGATAGAAGAGCGGAAAATAATTTCGCGTGTACGTCATTGGATCGAAAAAGCCGTTATCGGGCTTGATCTGTGCCCTTTTACAAAATCCGTCTATCGGCAAAACAAGCTACGCTGCTGGGTAAGCGAATCTAAGCAGGTGGACGCGTTGATGCTCGACCTGTATCAACAGTGTCAGTATTTAATCGAGACCCCCGAGATTGAAACCACGTTGTTGATTGTTCCTCACCAGTTGCAGGATTTTGCCGATTTCAATCAAGTGCTTGACCAGGTGGATGCGTTGATGGCAGCATACCAATGGACCGGTATTTTTCAGATTGCCAGTTTTCATCCGGACTATCAATTTAGCAATACCTCGGTTGACGACCGTGAAAACTGGAGTAACCGTTCACCATATCCGATATTGCATATTCTCCGTGAATCCAGTGTCGAACGGGCTTTGGCCGGTTACCCCGATCCTGAGCGCATACCTGAAACAAATATTCGAACGCTAAGCGCCATGGATCCAACGGAACTCGACCATATCTTCAACCCCGAACTTTTTTAGGGCAGCCTTTAAAGATGAAAAAACCGGGTATTTTTCAAATGAAAACTGTCCCATAAAAACCATTGAAAATCTATCAGTACTACCGGTTTACAGGTAATAAGTCGATTGCGTCTAATTCCAGTAAATTTTCCTGAAATAGTGATAATTAACTTCTACACTCGAGTATAAGATTTTGAAAACAAAAGAGATTTTTTTGCACAATAACTCCTCAAAATCGTCGATTCTCAACCTGATCAGACCGTTGGCTATCGGTCTGACCGCTATCTGTGGCCTGCTGGTAAGCAGTAATATTCAAGCCAGTATTGAGCAGCAGCGGCTCTTGTTCCAGGATGCCTCCTACGCCCTGAATACCAACCAGATAAGCAAATATAAACGCTTGTTAAAAAGGCTCGAGGGTTATCCTGTAAAAGCCTATCTCGAGTATGATGCATTAAGGCGACGTATCTACCTGGCATCTGAAAACGAAGTAAGCCAATTCCTGGATAAGCATCAAGACTATCCTTTCAGCTATCGCCTGCGCGCAAAGTGGTTATCAGTCCTTGCCAAGCGCAAGGACTGGAGCAGTTATCTGATGTATTTTGATAATCGTGACGATACGCGTTACCAGTGCCTGGCGATCCAGGCCCGTCTCAGCCTCGGAGTCGATGAATCTATCAACGAGGAAATTAGAAAAATTTGGCTCAGAGGCAATTCGCAACCGCGAGAATGCGACCCGGCGTTTAATTACTTCCTCGATACCTATCCCGATGTAGAGCAGGTTATATGGCTACGAATCGACAAGGCATTTGAGGCACGCCGGCCGAACCTGGCCAGGTACCTTGGGCAAAAACTGAATTCGGAGGATCAGTTGATTGTTGATACCTGGTATCAGGCACATCGGCGCCCGGAAAAAACACTCAAGTCGTTGGCCCAGTCAAGTGACAATCCACAAAATCGGATCATAATTGTCCACGCCATAGACAGATTGGCCCGTAAAGACAGTTTAAGTGCCAAACTCATATGGGCTGATATCGGACCCAGGTTCGAATTTAGCCAGGATCAGAGAAACCAGTTAAGGCAAAGGATTGCATTGTCGGCAGCCTTTCAGTACCTGTCCATGGCGAGAGAACTGTTATTAGAACTGCCAGCGGATCTAAAAAACGATCAAACCTATTTATGGCTTGCACGCATTCACCTCAGAGACCAGGACTGGCAGGGTTTGATCGATACGATCGAGCAAATGCCGGTTCATTTGCAGCAGCAAAACGAGTGGCACTACTGGTTAGCTCGATCTTATGAGTCGCTAGGCTATGATGTCCAGTCGAGTACTAAATTCTACTTCCTGGCGAATAAGAGTAGCTATTACGGATTTCTTGCGGCCGATAAGCTGAAAATCCCCTATCGTATAGAACAGGAAAACGTGGTGACAATAGACGAGTTTGACGAGACCCAGTTCTTGACCGAAAACCCTTTTCTATTGCGAGCCAGGGAGCTCTACTTTGTGGGTCGCCCGGTCGATGCCAGAAGAGAGTGGGCGCAGGCCCTAAGGCAACTGGATACTCAAGAAATTAAACAGGCGGCGGTATTGGCCTCAAGCTGGGAATGGCACGATAGTGCTATAAAAACCATTGCCATAACGTCGCATCGATCTGACTACAGCCTAAGATTTCCGACGCCTTATAGAAAGCAGGTGTTTAACCATGCCGACGCCAAGGAAATTGATCCTTCCGTAATTTACGGCGTAATGCGCCGTGAAAGTTTGTTCGATCCGCTGGCTAAATCGAAAGTCGGCGCACTGGGATTGATGCAGTTGATGCCGTCCACCGCCCGGCGAGTCGCGAGATCTCTAGGAATGAAACGCCCACGGCAATCCGATATTCTTGAAATCGATAATAATATAAATTTTGGTACACATTATCTCAAATCGGTACTGAATCGATTTGACAATAATGTGTCGCTCGCCGCCGCTGCCTATAATGCCGGGCCGCTCAATGTGAGGAACTGGCTGCCGCGGGAAGATTTGATGCCTGCTGATTTATGGGTTGAAACTGTGCCGTTTAAGGAGACCAGGGACTATGTACAGTCGGTACTCGCTTATGCGACGGTATTCGACAAATCACTGGGACGCGACACACTGATTTCGAGCCGCATGCACGATATAAAATCAGAATATTAAGACGGGCTGCCTGCTCGGTTCAGGATAGTCTTCGCAGTTAATAAAAATCTCGCCTTGCTATACCCATGTCGCCGATTAAGGTGGTTTCGACCTGTCCCGATATCCGGCAATACTCGACTGGCTCGGGCGAATTCAATCGCTCGATGGGTATATCGGCATGGAGGATAGAAGGAGTACCTGCTTCGCTTCCAATTGTATTCGAAAATAACAGCGTTTATACTTGGCCCGTCGTTTTTGATTTCTTGTAACCTCTGATTTAAGTGACGAACGTGACCGACTCCAGTCAACAATACGAAAAAATAAAATCACAACCGGGTTTTATCGCCGCACTAGACCAAAGCGGGGGTAGCACACCGAAGGCGTTGGCCAATTACGGTATCGGCGCCGATGCCTTTTCTAATGACGAGGAAATGTATGCGGTGGTGCACCAGATGCGATCGCGTATTGTTACCAGCCCGAGTTTCAACGGTGATCGGATACTGGGTGCCATTTTATTTGAAAATACGATGGATCGGGATATAGACGGCCGCTCCACGGCCGATTATTTATGGGGAGTCAAAAATGTGGTGCCATTTCTTAAAGTCGATAAGGGACTGGCCGACGAGGATAACGGCGCACAAATAATGAAACCCATGCCAGATCTCGACGCCTTGCTGGCACGTGGTAAGCAAAAAGGCATATTTGGTACGAAAATGCGCTCGGTAATCAAGACAGCAAATCCCACCGGCGTGAATGCCGTTGTAGATCAGCAGTTTGAGGTAGGGAAGAGAATTATCGCAGCAGGGCTGGTGCCTATTATCGAACCCGAAGTCGATATTCACAGCGCTCAGAAATCTGAAATCGAAGCGCTACTCATAGTGGCTTTAATGAAGCATCTGGATGAATTGGGGGACGACCAGTTTGTGATTCTGAAATTGACCTTACCCGAACAGGCTAACTATTATGCATCATGTATCGGGCATCCCCAGGTATTGAGAGTGGCTGCTTTATCGGGGGGGTATTCCAGGGAAGAGGCAAACCGGCGTCTGGCCACTAACCATGGCATGGTAGCCAGTTTTTCGCGAGCACTCACCGAAGGCCTTTCGAGCCAGCAAAGTGATGACGAATTTAACACTATGCTGGACGGCTCGATTGAGAGTATTGTACAGGCTTCCCGGACTTAATTTTGACCAGCAATTATATTTCGCTGGCGACTGAGACTTAGAATAGGAAAATAAATATGAGAATAACAAAAAGTATTATGCTGATCATCGGAACCGGACTTATCATCAGTAGTTGCGCCACAATTAAACTATCCTCTGGTGGCGAGAAGGTGCGCGTTCTGGCGCCGAACGAGATATCGACTTGCAAGCTGCTCGGCAAAACCAGTAATTCGGTGACCGCTAAAGTAGTTGTGAAAAGGCCGATCGAGACCATAGAAAGCGAACTGATGACCATGGCCCGTAATAGCGCCAGTGACATGGGCGGCGATACCATTGTGCCACTGACTGTTGTGACCGACGGAAAACAGTCTTTTAATATCTACAAGTGTATTGATCCGAGTGGCTAGAATCGAGTAGGGTTTAGGACCTGGTGGTAAGTAATTATTGAATCTGACTCAATGGTTTTGGACCATGACACGGGTCGCTAGCGCGTGTGATATTTCACTGTGCGAGATATTCAGATCGTCGCCTGCCGTATAATAAATTAGCTCGTCACACATCGTCGCGAATCGCCTTTGACTACCGTCTATAATATTCTGGTCGCCGGTGATCCCATAAATATACTTGCCCTTGGCGCGGGCATATCCGCACTCAAACCCGGTCCAGGCTGTATTTTCGATACCGTCGAGAATGACTATGACGATATCGGCTTTATCGATTTCCGCCTCGTAAGTCTGCTGTATTCCCTCGCTGACAGTGAATCGATATCAACCTCCAGGTCTACCTGTGGGATCGTTATTTCCATATACGGATTATCGCTGGTGAGCGTATCCCGCAATGTCAGATTCCACACGCGAGAGGCCTGCGAACTATTGTAGGCTGCCAGATAAGCCCTGATACCGCTGTGTATACCCATCTTCACGTTCGGGGTGATCGACTCGGGTTCGAGAGTGGTTTCTTTTTGTGCGGCAATCTCTAAAGCATCGGTGAGCGATATGTCACCAGATATTAATGCATGACTAATAATTGCGCCGTTAATATTTGGCAGGTAGCGTAATCTTGCGATGTCATCCAGTGAACGTACCGTCCCACTGGAATATACCGGTATCGATATCTCATGGCTGAGCGCTTCGGTCAGGGCAAGTACGTTGTCAATATCCTTATCCATACGATTGGTATCCTTGTGAATGATGCCGGCGATACCTGTCATCTGGAGATCCAGAATCAGGTCCTGGGGCCGAAAGGCGGTGAGGGTCTTCCAGCCGTCGATAGTGACAAACCCATCCCGGGTGGCGAGATCGACAATAATGCCACCCGGGTGTCGATTCGATGCCTCGACTACCAGTGGCGCATCGGTAATCGCCACGGTACCGAGTACCACCCTTGCCGCGCCTGCATCAAACCAGTCGTTGATTTGATTCAAGGTGCGTATACCGCCCGATACCTGAATCGGTATATCGGTATCTTGAAGGAGTTGCTTGATTAAGGCTTCATTGTTGGTCGATTCCGATCGAGCGGCGTCTATGTCAACCACCTGTAGCATACTGGCGCCTTCATTGGCAAATTTCTGCGCTGCCTCAGTCGGGGAAATATCGTGAATCGTGTCGCTACCCTTGACCGTAGAACGGGTAACAACCTGCCCATTTTGAATTTGTATCTCGGGGATTATTAGCATGGCGCCCTGCCTCTACAACCGGTTCGAATTGGAATGAATTGTATAACAGAATTCCAGCGTCGGGTATGGCATTAGGTATAATGTCCCCTAATTAACCGGAGATTAACTTGAATAATAAGGATGAGGTGGCCGTGTTGTTCGTCTGCATGGGCAATATATGCCGTTCACCCACCGCACAGGGAGTATTCCAGGCTATGGTCGATGAGCAGGGTCTAGGCAACAGGATTCTGGTTGATTCGGCAGGTACTCACAGCTATCACATCGGAAGCCGACCTGATATTCGATCGCGGGATACGGCCCTGTCTCATGGCGTCGATTTAACCGATTTAGAGGCGCGGCAATTCGAGTCTGACGATTTTCACAGTTTCGATTTCCTGCTGGCAATGGATTATTCAAATCTATCAATTATGTCATCAATGCAGACCGATGGCGCCCGTGCCCGGCTCGACTTAATGCTCGACTATTCAGATAAATTTAAACAAAGGGAAGTACCCGATCCTTATTTTGGGGATGGGGGGTTTGAACTGGTATTTGATATGATTAGCGATGCGTCTGCCGGATTACTCCGCCATATAAAACAGCAATATTCACTCTAGGGGAAAACATTGCCCCGTCAAATTTTAACCAGCAGGTGGTTTGCGCTAAGCAGGTATTTTTTCCTCGAAAATACCAGCTTCCATTGATTGCCACCCAATTGGTACCAGAGCACAGCAGCCCGAATTCCGGCCAGCAACAGGGTACGAATCTTACTCGCGTTGTCTGAATTACTGAGATAGGTCTGTTCACCCTGCACCATAATCCGCGGGGTCATGGTACTGATGGTGCTTTGATAGACACCATCGATCTTGTTAATCACACTCTGCCGGCTCAGTTCAAAATCCCTGGATAGCGATTCAGCCTTTTGTAGTTTTTCCTGAACCTGGGCAGCCATGTTTAGATCACGTTTCAGTTTTGCAGAGAGCTTGAGCATTGACAGGGCGTAATAGGTTACATTTTTGCCCGGGTACTGATTATTACTATCCAGGGCCTGGGTGAGCACTTTTAGACCACGCGAAAGACCGGACAGGTTTCCAAATACATCCAAAGCGGTAGGGGCTTCGAAGGCAAACAGGCTGTCGAAGCTGCAATCAAAAGCGGCCTGATTAAGTTCCCCTTCGGTGGCGAGTTGCTCGATTAATGCTGCTGACTGAAAAATTCCTGCTAAAGCCAGGGTTTGATTTTCGATTGTCGTCATTTGAAATTAACTGTTAAAAGCGGATTCGATAGTGCCGCCACCCAGGCATACATCGTGTTCATAAAATACCAGGGCCTGGCCCGGTGTTATAGCCCACTGTGGTGTTTCAAATTCAATCACTGCAGATACACCATCGATACTGATGATCTGGCACAATTCATCTTGCTGTCTGTAACGTGTCTTGGCACTGCAGGCATAGGGCAGATTTATCGCCGTTTCGTTGATCCAGTGTAAATCACCAATGCGACAGGCGGAATGATAAAGCCGGGGGTGATGGTGCCCCTGTGCTACCACCAGAATATTTTTCTCGAGCTGTTTTTCGACTACGTACCAGGGTGAATCACTACCCTGGGCTGTACCTCCGATACCCAGACCCTGTCTTTGCCCAATGGTGTAGTACATCAAACCACTGTGTTCGCCGAGCAGTTCACCATCGATAGACTCAATATTGCCGGGTTGCCCGGGTATGAAACGCTGTAGAAAATCTTTGAACTTACGCTCGCCGATAAAACAGATCCCGGTACTGTCTTTTTTATCGAAAACCCTAAATCGATGTTTTTCTGCGAGTACCCGGACTTCTGTTTTTTCCAGTTCACCGACCGGGAACAGTGCGTGAGAAATCTGGTGCTGGTTCAAAGCATAGAGAAAATAAGATTGATCTTTATTGTTATCAAGGCCTTTAAGTAGTTGAGTTTTATTGTTTTGATTGCGTGATCGCACGTAGTGGCCAGTTGCAATCCGCTGGGCTCCGAGTGTATTTGCATGATCGAGAAAAGCTTTAAATTTGATCTCGCGGTTGCAGATGATATCGGGATTGGGTGTGCGTCCTCGGCGATATTCGTCGAGGAAATATTCGAACACACGATCCCAGTAATCAGTCGAAAAATTAACCGTATGCAATGGAATATCCAGCCGGTCACAGACCTGTTGAGCATCTGCCAGGTCTACCGCAGCCGAACAATATTCTTCGGTATCGTCTTCTTCCCAGTTTTTCATGAACAGCCCCTCGACATCAAACCCCTGCTGCTTGAGCAGCAGTGCGGACACCGAAGAGTCAACACCGCCCGACATGCCAACTATTATTTTTTCGTCACAGGGATGGGTCATTTAACGATAACGATATGATTGATCTTAGTGCTCAGATAAATTTCGGGCTGAAAATATCGAGCGGACAGGGTTGCCTGTGCAGGTAATCCTCGATGCATTGCATCACCAGCGGGCTGCGGTGATGCTCGCGACATGACTTTATTTCGTCGTAACTCATCCATTCGGCGGATATGATTCCATCGTCCAGCTTGCCGTTAAGGTTCGCGCCTGTGTTGCCGCGAAATGCATAACGGATGTAAGTAGAGTCCGAGTCCTGGTCCGGTACCAGTCGGTATATACCCTGTAAGCCGGTCGGGGTAAACT
>JACZQS010000292.1 GCA_022545625.1 Pseudomonadota bacterium | reverse complement strand
CAACTGAATGGCCGCCAGCGGCTTACTCGGCTGGCGTTCGCGCACGAAGTCGATGAAGGCGCGGCCACCGGGCCCGGGGAGATGAGCGTTCACCAATATCGGATCCGGCACCATGGGTACTCACCGTAACATTACCGGCTGCACTGGCGTTTTTATATCGAATTTCTCCTTCGGCGGTAATTTCGATATCACCAGTGGTAGATATAAGATCGTTATCGAGCGTGACGCCGACGCCATATTCGGTGGCCTGAATAAATATCTGGCCCGCATTCATCGCCCCGGCCACGGTCGCGTCGATCGCGACACTGACAGCCCCATCACCGGACTGAGTGGTCGAGAGTGTTCTGTTCTCAGCTGCGACATCGTTTTCGATTTCGAGCCTACCGGTTCCAGCCAGCAGTCGTAACTGATTAGCAGCATCGATGATGCCCTGGATCTGGGCTCGCCGCGTAAACAAAGTGGTAACATCAACATGGCTGGCATCCAGACCGCCGGGCCCAATGACGATGCTCGCGGCGCTATTGGTATCGACTGTAATCGCCAATGGTGTATTGCCGTTACCGAGCGTCGCTGTACCGGTGGTGAAAAACACTTCGGATAGGGACGTTCCGTTATCGCCGGGCACTGTCGGGGTACGGATAAACCCGCAACCATTGCAGCTAATGCCATTCGGGTTCGACAGTATGTAACTGGCATCGTCACCGAAAATTTCGGTCAACCCGTTGATATCGCTGGTATTGGTGGTAACCACCTCGTTTAATATGATACGCGCACTCTTGTCGTTGAAATTCGCATTGGCGCCCAGACCCCCGGCCAGACGCGAGGTTCCATTGACCAATGAGTTGTTAATCACTACACCTGCGCTATCGACATCGAAGTCATTGAACTGGTTTTTCGAAACCCCGCTCGGGGTTGGGCGGGCTATATCAACCACCGGAACATTATTAACCGTAAAGACCTGAGTTTCGGCAGTATTGGTAG
Organism: Pseudomonadota bacterium; assembly: GCA_022545625.1. Taxonomy (GTDB): domain Bacteria; phylum Pseudomonadota; class Gammaproteobacteria. Next base: position 2,458 of record JACZQS010000292.1, on the reverse strand, counting down.
GCAAAATCTCGGCCCCGCCAATGCCACTATAAAAAGCGACAACAACCAGGAGACCGGTATTGACCCGGTGTTTGTTTAAAAAGATTACTATGGGTCTTGCAGGGAGAATTGACAGCCAGCTACGGGCTGTAAAATTGCTATAGAATGGCGGCAGTAACAGAACAAAAAATGCCATTTAGTCCCTGATTCCCTGAGGATTGCACCATCAGGCGCAAGCGCTCTTTTCGTATTATTGTTGTACTACTCCAAAGCCCTGCATTGTCATTAGCCCGCACAGGTCGGACGCCTGTTTAGCGACGATTGATAGGCTAGAAAATCAGATTACCATACTTTCCAGTCGAGATTAAAATAAATCACGCTACTCTCTTCTTCGACAAAGGCGGGGGCCGATACTGGAATCCCCAGTGTAATTGACCAGAATAACTGCTGGCGTCTGCTCAGGCTGATCGCCTGATTGACACTCAGCGCCAGTCCCGCAAGGCTTGCATCTGAAACCCCTGAATTGGCAATATTATTGTCTTTGGCTTCCACATACCCGAAATCCAGGCCCGCAGCAACAGACATATTTTTAAGCATCGGGTAGCGGCTCGAAAGGTTCCAGCTAATATCATTTCGAAAATAAAGCCCGCTATCGCCCGAGACGGGACTATCGCGGAAACCGCGAACACTGCTCAGATCGCCTATCGAGATTTGTTCAGAACCAAACAGTGGATCGCTGCTCACCTGGCCCGACCAGGAACCCTGGTAAGACCAGTCCTTACCCCAGGATTTGATCGGCAGGTTGAGCAGTATATCCCAGCCCAGTCTTTCGAATTGTGCTTTAGGGATAGTGTTACTACTGTCTGGGCCATCTTCGAGTGCGCCCAGTATACCCAGCCCTCGTGAATAACTGACCAGTAATGACCAGATGGAATCACGATTACGGACGGAATGATTGACCCCGATATCGAAGACCGACAATTTTGGCGAGCTGCTATCGAGCCGCACGTCTTCGAGGTACGAGTTAGGTTCCTTTGCAGTCAATGTGAGGCTGAGTGTGGTCTTAGAATTTTGATCACGATGTGCGATTCGCGATACCTTCAAACTATCATTATTCGAGTCACCCGAAGTATTAAAGAGTACCCCGCCACTATCGACAGCCGAGATATACTCCGACTGGTTACTACCCAGGCTATAGGTCCAGAACCCATAGGGAATCGAAACTACGAAGCTATAGCCACGACTATCCTGTTTATCCTCGTCACCACCAATATAATCGGTAGCACTCAGGTACCAGTTATCATTGAGCGATAACAGGTTGTCCAGGTTTGCAGTGATCCTGGCGCGCTCACGACCTGTTGATTTTGAACCCTGGTTATCGATACCGAAATATATCCGATGGCGGTTGGTCGGTGTATTTTGAATCAGAATTTTCGAATAACCCGGTTTATCTTTCGCCGGTTCAATATTCATCGTCGCTCGATTCGAAGCGAGGCGATTCATCTGATCGAGGCCCTGCTCAATATCACGGATATGAATAATCTGTTCCAGCATATCGGGAAAGGCAGTCGAGATCTGGCGCCTTTCAGCAGGGTCGTTCTGATTAAGCTCTATGCTTTCCAGCTTGCCTTCGAGCACACGAAATTGAAGCACACCGTTTTTGATATTCTGGTTCGGCTGCAGGTAAGCCCGCGACATTATCCAGCCCTTTTCGATATAAAAGCGATCAATATCAGTACGCAATGCATCAATATCGTTCAGATTCAGGCATCGATTCAGATAGGGTTGCGTCAATGCCTTTTTCTCTGATTTAAACAGGTTATCTGCCCCCTCCAGCAGAATCCTGGTAATAGTAAAACAGGTGTCGGTCGATGCGCCTTCGTTCCTGGGTGCTAGTGGAATAATTTCGATCGGAAACAGGGACCGCTCGAGTTCACGTAATAATCGCGCACGTTCGAGCATCTTCAGGCGACGCTGCTCTTCTCTGAGCAATTGTTCGCTCTGCTCAATGCCAAGCTCAACCGCGCTTTGAGCAAATACCATGGCTGGAAAATTGAATACTAGAATTGCGGCAAGAAGCAGGTAAATCGGGATGCCATTCGAACAAAAATGCATCGATGGGAGTGGATGCTGGATAGAGGCAGTCACCCGGATCACGCCTGGCCCAGCAAGGAATGATCAAATTTCTGGTTTATGGCCGCTCGATGAAGAAAATTCCCTTTAATCACACGCTCCCCTATTATTATTGATCTAACACCATTTGTTTGACATTGATCTTAGCATTGTCTAGCGTAACATTCCTGTTTCCGCCGACCGTATGTGTTCAGGGATGAATCTATTGTTAAAAAATTCTTTTTATTTTTTGTTGACCAGCATAGCTCTGCAACCTGCCATCGCCGGTAGTGGTTTCTACTATGGATTTGACGCGGTCTTTCATTCACTGGATACAAGCACCGAGGTACGGTTAACTTTCCATCCC
>JACZQS010000291.1 GCA_022545625.1 Pseudomonadota bacterium | reverse complement strand
GATTACCTAGTACCACCGATATTCAGTAGAGGAGGTCACCATGTCACAGATACCCTGCATTCAATGCCCCAAGATATTTCGAACGCCAACCGGACTAGCTTGGCATTTGGACCACATACACCGAATTGGAGAAAAGGCAAAGGCAGATGGCAGCTCCGGAGCCGTTGTAGGTCGAGCGGATGCCGAAGGGCCTTGTACGGATACGGAGAATTCGCCGACAGAGGGTGTAGTTGGTCAAGGCTCGCACACTGAAGATGGGCTACCCACCATGCTCGAGGAAGTCCAGATGAGCCTCGACAATAACAATGCTGGGCCCACCCAGATTCGAATGGCCGAGGGCAGGGTCAAGATTGGCGAGGTCTTTCATCTCGGACGCCGGGATTACCTCGAAGTAGTCGAAATCGTAGAATACCGCAAAGGCAGGCCTTTCCACGTAGAAAGTGTGCGCGCCATAGATAAACCCGAATATTTGTATCGCTGCAATGATCGACAGGTCCCTTTTCAAACCGGGTTTGCCGGTCTTGAAAACGACCAGTGTGAGTGAGGGGCCAAGAACAATATCTACCCCAACCAGTACCCAGACTATTTGCACCAGTCCTTCGAGAATAAAAAACGGGTGTGGATACCAGACTAAAAATACGAAGGCCAAAAAAGAGCCCAGCACCGCCGAGCTGATCAGCAGGTGAATCGCAAAGGCCTGGAATCGAGAGAGGTTGAGGTGCATCTATAAGACTCGTTAAAATAGATCGTTGAATTTGATAAATATATAGCACAGAATTTATTCCATTCAACTCGTGGCGGGAACAGGAAAACATTCGTCATTCCGGAATGCACGAAGTGCATATCCGGAATCTGCTTGAATCGGAAGATTCAACAACGTACCAAAAAATCTATAGATTCCTGCTTGCGCAGGAATGACGGTGCGTATCCTGCCTGTGCAGGAATGGCGGGGCAAACAGGAAAACATTCGTCATTCCGGAATGCACCAAGTGCATATCCGGAATCTGTTAGCACAGGATATGGGTAGAGTTACCCGGTAATGTCAGGGTTTTTTCAGTTCCAGTTTTTCGATCTTGTAACGTAACTGGCGTAAGGTTATACCCAGGGCCCTGGCGGTGGCCGACTGGTTCCAGCGATTCTCTTCCAGTGACTGGGTAATCTGTTCCTTTTCCATGTTTTCAGTTTGTGTTCCAAGCGGAGTCAGCGAATTATCCGCTGTTGGCTCGATTTCGGGTATCTGTAAATCGCCGATCAAGATTTCATTGTTTTCGCACAGCGCGGTAGCCCGCTCAAGGATATTTTCAAGTTCGCGAACGTTTCCGGGGAAAGAATATTTCATCAATGCCTGGAGAGCTGTCTTGCCCAGCGTGGTTTTTGAGCCGTTTTCTTTATTCAGTTTGACCAGGATGTGGTCGGTGAGCTGGGAGATATCCTCGCTGCGCTCGGACAGGGTCGGTACCGTGATGCCGATGACATTGATGCGGTAGTATAAATCCTGGCGGAACAGGCCTTCCTGTACCATTGCGTCCAGGTCCTTGTGCGAGGCGCTGATAATGCGTACATCGATACTTTCCTCCTGCTGCGATCCTACCGGACGTACGGTTTTCTCCTGAATCACGCGTAACAGCTTGACCTGCATCGACAGGGGAAGATCGGCTATTTCGTCCAGAAACAGGGTCCCTCCATTCGCCGCCCTGAAAAGACCTTCACTGTCGCTGGTGGCGCCGGTGAAACTGCCTTTCAAGTGCCCGAAAAACTCACTCTCCATCAATTCGGAAGGAATTGCGCCACAGTTGATCGCGATGAATGGTGCCTCCCCACGTGAACTCTGTAGATGAATCTGACGTGCTACGAGTTCTTTGCCGGTGCCGGATTGACCCTGAATGAAAACCGGTGCCTGGCTGCGGGCAAATTTTGCAATCGACCGTCTTAGTTCGGCAATAATAGCGGTCTCACCGACAATTTGATATTTCGATTCGGTCAAACTGCTAACCTGTTGCGCGGTACTCGGTAGCGTGAGTGCATTTTCGATCAAATTTCGCAGGGTATCGAGTGATACCGGTTTCGAGACAAAATCGAAAGCTCCCGATTTCATTGCTTTGATCGCGAGGTCGATACTACCGTGTGCGGTAATCACGGCGGTGGGTATATTGGGGAACTGTTGTTGAATAAATTCGACCAGTGCTATGCCATCACCGTCGGGTAGCTTCATGTCGGTCAGGCACAAATCGAAATTCTCCTCGTTCAGCAATCGGGTCGCATTGCTGTAGTCTTCAGCGCTGCGCGTCTCAAGCCCCATTCGCGACAGGGTGATTTCGAGCAGCTCCCTGATATCAGGTTCGTCGTCGACAATCAGAACGCGTTGTTTACTCATAGTCCAGTCGCCTGCTGTACTGAATGCGAGAGAGGAATTCGGGGATGAATAATAAAACTGGATCCCTTGTACACATTTTGACGGGCCGATATAGTCGCATCGTTGAGCTCGCACAATTGACTAACAATATATAAACCAAGTCCCGATCCCTGGTGACTGGTGGTAAAAAACGGTTCAAAAACCTTGTCCAGGGTTTTTTGATCGATACCCGGCCCCTCGTCGGCGATTTCGATATTCATTGCATATTTATGGTCCGTATATACCTTGATATGCAGCGGGTTATCAGCGTCACCGTGGGTACGGGCATTAGTGCAGAGATTGGTCATAATCTGGGTCAAGTGGCCCGAATCAAACAGGATCGAAGAATTATCCGCGCCCAGATCCAGATCAAAGCTGTCGGTAGACGCCTGGTTACTCAGGCAAAAATCTCCGATAAAATTGTCCAGCCATTCGCGCAGTTCAATTTTTCCCATTACCGCCGGAGTGCCGCGCGATATTTCGAGGATGTCCTCGATGATGTGATTGATGCGGTTAGAATGTTGATGAATTATCTCGGTCATACGATGCTCGGTGTCTTCCAGATTACTATTTTCTGACAGCAACTGGGCGGCATAGGATATTGCTCCCAGTGGATTGCGAATTTCATGTGCGATGCTGGCCGTGAGATGACCCAGTGATGCTAATTTCGCTTGTTGCATGCTGTTCTTGATCGACGATACGTCGTTAAGAAATATCAGGACATTATCCCGACCCTGGCCTAGTAGTTGTGCAAAGCTGATCTGGATATTATCGAGCCCGGTTTCAACCGCCAGGTACGGTGTGTCGCTTCGCGGCGATTGCCTCCACTTTTCCAGTACGGCCAGAATTTTCGGCTGATCCCGTTGCAGTGAAAAAGAGTCATCGACGCCTATATTGAGCATTTTTAATGCAGTATTATTAATATGGCGTATCGCGTTGTTTTCTGTCAATACGATGACCCCGGCCTGCAGATTCTCGATTATTTCCTGGTTCAGGGCAGATAATAATGCGACGTCGCGCTCTCTGTGCTGCACCAGTCTCTCACTACTACGCACACGCTCG
>JACZQS010000033.1 GCA_022545625.1 Pseudomonadota bacterium | reverse complement strand
AATAAAACCGAAGAATCGAGACCGCCACTATATGCCAGCACTACGCGGTCGATATCTTTGGGAATACAGTCGAGACAGCTTTCTAACTGCGTAGCGGGTATTGACATGGGCTTCAAGGTTTGCAGGAGAGTGCCTGCGTAGGCAAGATTAGTTATCTATATATCGACCATAGTTCATTAGTTTTTGATACCTCTGGTCAAGTAAGTTATCGATACCGATCGACTCCAGCGTTTCAATATTTTCGATCAACCTGCGTTTTAAGCTATCTGCCATCGCGTCGTGGTTGCGATGAGCCCCACCCAACGGTTCTTCGATAACATTATCCACCAGGTTGAGGGCAAGCAATCGTTCAGCAGTAATACCCATCGCTTCGGCTGCCTGTGGCGCCTTGTCAGCACTCTTCCACAATATTGAAGCACATCCTTCGGGAGAAATAACCGAGTAGGTCGAATATTGCAACATATTGATTCGATCACCAACACAGATGGCGAGCGCCCCCCCTGACCCACCTTCACCAATAATGGTACAGATGATCGGTGTTTTCAGGTCGGCAAGCGTATACAGATTCCGTGCAATGGCCTCGCTTTGTCCGCGTTCCTCCGCCCCTATTCCCGGATAGGCACCAGGCGTGTCTACCAGGGTAATCAGTGGCATCTTGAATTTTTCAGCCATTTTCATCAAACGTAAAGCCTTGCGATAGCCTTCTGGCCGTACCATGCCGAAATTTCTCTTAATCTTTTCGGGGGTATCGCGTCCTTTTTGCTGTCCGATAACCATTACCGGCTTACCATTGAGTCTGCCAATTCCGCCTATGATTGGATGATCATTGGTAAATGTGCGGTCGCCATGCAGATGCTCAAAATCGCTAAACATACGCTCGATATAGTCCAGCGAATAGGGTCGGTTAGGGTGGCGGGAAATCTGTGATATTTGCCAGGGAGTGAGTTTCGAAAATATGGACACGGTCAGACTTTCAGCCTTTTTTTGCAGCGTCTGGATCTCTTCCGAAATATTAATTTCTGCATCATCGGTCACGTACCGAAGTTCAGAAATCTTTGCCTGGAGTTCGGCGATTGGTTGTTCAAATTCGAGGAAATTGGGGTCCATGATTATATTTAATTCGCCGGAAACTTTGGAATAGTGTAACGATTCAGTGCCTGGCTGTCATCAGGCAAGCTGTTATAAAAAGTAGGGAACCTCTGATCAATTCGATAGCGACGCATTAATAGACAGGAGTGCTTCGGACGGGTCTGGATGTCGGGTGACTGGGCGTCCAATCACCAGGTAACTGGCGCCGTCCGCAATAGCCTGACTCGGCGTTGCTATGCGCTGTTGATCGTCACTAGCCGTCCCCTCGGGCCGAATCCCCGGTGTCACCAGAAGAGGGGCATCTCCGAACTTCGCGCGCAGTCCTTTCGCTTCCCGGGCAGAACAAACCAGGCCGTCCAGGCCGGAGTTTATCGCCAGTTGAGCGAGACGCTCGACATACGCCTGTGGTTCCTGCTCTATACCAAGCTGCTGCAACCCCGGTGCCGACATGCTGGTTAGCAGGCTAACCGCGATCAGGTAGGGCCGATTCACCCCGATCATTTCTACACCCTCGCGTGCCGCCTCCAACATCGAACAACCTCCGAGGGCATGCACGTTCACCATCCACACTCCCAGCTGACCAGCAGCGTAGACTGACTGCCTGACGGTATTCGGTATGTCGTGAAATTTTAAATCGAGAAATACATCGAATCCCTTATCCACCAGCGATGCCACGAACCCTGGCCCACTACGGGTGAATAATTCATTGCCTACCTTTAGCTTGCATAATTCGGGGCTGGTCCGCTGAATAAACTCGAGGGCCTGTTTTTGATCAGCATAATCCAGCGCAACTATTATTCGGGGATCAATATTGGACATCTAGAAGTCATTGTATTGAGTTTAGTTAATCAGGGAAAGCGAGTTTTCTAACGATTGAAACGTACAGCGATTCTAAGCTCAACCTCTTAGACAGGCCTACCTGGCTAAACATATCGGATCCATGGCGACCCAGCACCGAAACCAGACCCTAAATCGACTAAACTGGTTTCATCGTCGACCAGTGCCTGCAACTGGGGCAATTCCATTGTATCGCGTGGCTTTCGTAACCACAGAACGAGCATACATATTCAATTTTTTTATCTTGCATCGACAGCAAAAATACCGACAGACTTTCCCAGGTTTCTGACAAGTTAGCAGTATCCGATTTCAAAAATCGCAGCGCAAATTCAAATGCCTCGAACGATGGGGACTGCTTCAATACATCGGACAAAAATTCTCTCGCCTTTTCTATCTGATTGATGCTGGCATAGTGCTCGATTAACGCGATGGCCAGTTGCGTGGAAGGATTCTTTTTATTTTGATCCTGTAGAAAATTCTGGTAGGCATTGGGCTCATTAGCCTGGATATAAATTTCCTTAACCGGCGCAATATACAGATTTATATATTCAGGATTAAGCTTGATAAGCTGTCGGATCAGTTTTTTCGCCGCACCGGCATTGTTTAGATCCAGGTGGTGTTTAATAAAAAGTAATGCCGCCCTGACACAGGCCCGGTCAATTTCAAGAGCCCTGGTCAGGCTTTCACGCACCAGTTTATTATTTCCGATCTTCATTGCCGAATCGGCCAATTCGCAATAACAATGACTCAAGATGACCGCGGTTTCTGGATCGCCACGGTCATATAGGATTTTGGCGCAGTCAGTCGCCTCGTTCCAGGACTTCTCGGTAATATATAAATCCAGTAGTTTTCGACAGACACCTAAATCATCCGGCTTTAACTGGATCATTTCTTTAAACAACGCTTCGGCTCGATCCAGTAAACCAGCTTTTAGATAATCATTGGCTAGTTCGCCTACAGTCAGATTTCTTTGTTTTCGGCTCAAATCCGGTCGCGCAAGTAAATTTTGATGAATTTTGATGGCTCGATCGACTTCCCCCCTGGAACGAAATAAATTACCCAGTACGATGTGGGTCTCGACCGTATCGGCATTTACCTTGATCAGTTCGCTGAAAGTCTCGATCGCCTTACTTGAATCGTCGGCCAGCAAATAGTTGAGTCCCTTGACATAGGATTCAGAATAGTTTTTGGCGCTGTCGGCAGTGGAGATTTTAGGAGCTGGCATCCATCGGCCGACAATCCATCCGATCAAAATGGCAACCAAAACTAGTGATAATAGCCAGATATCCACGATAATTTTAACCAACGTTGGCTATCTAAAAAATGTAATCTTATTATTACGTCTAAATTTATGTGGCCAGCCTAACCCTGATTATTCGCACGATCTCGTAACTCTTTCCCTGGTTTGAAATGGGGCACGTGTTTTCCCGGGAGGTTTACTTTCTCCCCGGACTTTGGATTTCTACCGATTCTGGGTGGACGATAATGCAGACTAAAACTTCCGAAACCCCTGATTTCGATTCGATCTCCATTGGATAAGGCGTTGCTCATCATTTCAATCAAACTCTTGACTGCCAGTTCGACATCTCTGTAAGCAAGATGTCCCTGATTTCTGGCCAGATTCTCAATCAAGTCTGACTTGGTCAGAGAGGGTAGATACTCTTGTTCTTTCATCACGACGCCTAATATTCAGTCATAGATGGCGAAGCCCGGCTTCGCCATCTATGATAGCAGATTCTAAGAATCCATTTTTTCTTTTAACAAATCACCAAAACTGGTGGTTGCATTGTTTTTATCACTACTGGCTGCATAGTCTTTCAAGGCTTCCTGTTCTTCATCTGAATCTTTCGCCTTAATAGACAGAAATACACTACGACCCTTGCGATCCATGCCGGTTATCTTGGCTTCGATCAGGTCGCCTTCATTCATGAATGAGCGTGCATCTTCAACTCGGTCATTGGCCATTTCAGAAGCACGAAGCAAACCCTCGATACCATCGCCAAGGTCAACTATCGCTGCCTTTGCATCGACTGAAATAACAGTGCCATTGACGATACTTCCCTTGGGTTTGTCTGCAATAAAGCTCGAGAACGGATCCTTCTCGATCTGTTTGATACCGAGGGAAATACGCTCGCGCTCAGGATCGATAGACAGTACCATCGCCTCCAGTTCCTGACCTTTCTGGTATTCACGCACCGCTTCTTCACCCGGCTTATTCCAGGATAAATCGGTCAGATGGATTAAACCGTCGATATTTCCATTCAGGCCTATAAATATACCGAAATCGGTAATCGATTTAATCTTGCCTGAAATCACATCGCCCTTATTATTAGCAGCCCCAAATTCATCCCAGGGGTTTTGCTTGCACTGTTTCATTCCCAGTGAAATTCGACGGCGTTCCTCGTCAATTTCGAGAATTACCACCTCGACCTCATCACCCAGCGTCACCACTTTGTTCGGGTTAACATTCTTGTTTGTCCAATCCATTTCTGATACGTGGACCAGACCTTCGACTCCATCTTCAATTTCAACGAAACAGCCATAGTCAGTAATATTACTGACATTTCCGAACAACTTCTGACCCTCTGGATAGCGACGCATGATATTCGCCCAGGGATCATCGCCCATTTGCTTTAGTCCCAGCGATACACGATTCTTTTCACGATCAAATTTTAACACTACAACATCTATTTCCTGGCCAATTTCAACAATTTCGGAAGGATGTTTGACACGTTTCCAGGCCATATCGGTGATGTGCAGCAATCCGTCGATCCCCCCGAGGTCAAGGAATGCACCATAGTCGGTTAAGTTCTTGACGATACCCTTTACGCGCTCGCCTTCTTTCAGGCTATCAAGTAGTTTTTCGCGCTCTTCGCTGAACTCTTTTTCGACCACGGCACGGCGTGAAACCACGACGTTATTGCGCTTTTGGTCGAGTTTGATAATCTTGAATTCGAGTTCCTTTTCTTCGAGATACGCGGTATCACGAACCGGGCGCACATCGACCAGTGACCCTGGTAGAAATGCCCGGATTTCGCCGATATCGACGGTAAATCCACCTTTAACCTTACCGGTGAAACGACCGGTAATGATTTCGTCGTTCTCCTGTGCCTGCTCCAGTCTGGTCCAGGCTCTCGCACGTTTGGCTTTTTCACGCGACAGGCATGACTCGCCATAACCATTTTCGAACGAATCCAGCGCCACTTCGACAATATCACCGATACTGACGTCGAGTTCACCGTTTTCGTCGTAGAACTGTTCTATCGGGATCACACCTTCCGATTTTAGTCCCGCGTTGACTATAACAATATCACGATTGATATCGACAACTTCGCCGGTGATAATTTCACCGACACGCATATTCATTTGAGTAATGCTTTGCTCAAACATCTCTGCAAAATTTTCTGACATGGAATACTTCCTAAAAGAGCAGGTAATATTGAAAGCGCAAACTGGCTAACCCTATTACGGTTAAGTTAAAAAAACCCGGCAGGTGGTGCACCTACCAGGACCTGTTCTCGATCGTCTCTTCGATATGACTCATCACCAGTTCAGCAACCTGTTCCAGATTGAGTAAACTCGAATCGACGATAAGTGCATCAGTAGCAGGGATCAGTGGCGATTCGGTCCGATTGCGATCCCGCTCGTCACGTTCGCTGATTTCTGCCTGAAGCTTATCAATGTTAGCTGATATTCCCATACCAATCAACTGCTTATAGCGCCTAACTGCCCTTATTTCAACCGAAGCGCTTAAAAAAAACTTGAATCTGGCTTGAGGGAACACAACAGTGCCCATATCGCGCCCGTCAGCTACCAGGCCCGGCGCCTGAAAACAGGCCTGCTGCCAACCCAGTAAATGCTTTCGTACCCCGGCATAACGAGCGATTATCGATGCCGCATCGGCGGTTGATTCCTGCCTGATCTCGGTGGATACATCCTGCCCATCTAGATAAGGTATACTTAATTCTTCTCCAATTTCAAATCGAATATCGAGGTTTTGCAGGGCGCTGACGACGCCTGCTTCCTGTTCCAGATCAATTCCCTGATGGAGTGCCTTTAGCGCTGCCAGGCGATAGATAGCACCGCTGTCGAGCAGATGGAAACCCAGATTTTTGGCAATTCGCAATGCCAGAGAGCCCTTGCCCGAGCCACCGGGACCATCAATTGCCACGACATAGGGATCATTGTCATCCATGGCTTGTGACTCTTATTCCCACTTGCCTGGCAAGATCGACGAACCCGGGGAAAGAAGTATTTACATTGGCACAATCCCTGATGCTGATGGCTTCTTTCGCGCGCAGTGAAGCGACACTAAATGCCATCGCAATACGATGATCTCCATGCGTTTCAACCACTCCTCCGCCCATCGTCCCGCCCTGAATTTTAATCCCACCTGGCGTCGGCTCAACCTGGATACCCAGGCTGCCCAGGCCATCCGCCATCACCTGAATTCGATCGCTCTCCTTCACCCTGAGTTCTTCGGCCCCGCTTAGTTCTGTCTCTCCGCTGGCGCAGGCAGCAGCGATAAAAAGTGCGGGAAATTCGTCAATTGCCAGAGGTACCAGTGATTGCGGAATTTTAATTCCCTTCAACGCCGCGCTACGCACACGTATATCGGCAATCGGTTCACCACCGATCTCACGCTCGTCGAGTAGCACAATATCTGCCCCCATAAGATTGAGGATATCGATCACCCCGGTACGCGTTGGGTTAATGCCCACATGCTGTAAGGTTAAATCAGATTCCGGCGCAATACTGGCTGCGACCAGGAAAAATGCGGCCGAAGAAATATCTGCAGGTATTTCAATATCGCAGGCAGTTAAGCTTTGCCCGCCCCTGATACTGATATCAGGGCCATCAGTAGCGACCTCGCAACCGAATCCGCGCAGCATGCGCTCGGTATGGTCCCGGGTTGGGTCGGGCTGACTGATAGTACTGGTGCCCTGCGCATATAAACCAGCGAGCAGTAAACAGGATTTCACCTGTGCCGAAGCGATCGGCATTCGATAATTTATCGCGGTTAATCGGGACTGGCCATGTACCCGAAGCGGTGCCATACCACCGGGCTGGCTATCAATGATTGCATTCATCGCCTCTAGGGGTTCAATGACGCGATTCATTGGCCGCTTCGACAATGATTCATCCCCTGCCAGGGTCGCGTCAAACGCCTGTCCTGCGAGCAAACCTAGCAACAATCGCATCGCCGTACCCGAATTGCCCATCTCGAGTACCCCGGCTGGCTTAATTAATCCATGTAGGCCCACGCCCTGGACACGCACCCTGTCGGCATCACGTTCGATTGACACACCCATCGACTGAAATGCCCTGAGCGTATTGAGGCTGTCTTCACCCTCCAGGAAACCAGAAATCAGGCTCTCACCTTCGGCGATGGAAGATAATATTATCGAGCGATGTGATATAGACTTGTCACCCGGAACGCGGATTGTACCGGCTACAGGCCCACCCGGCCGGCATTCGATGCTGGTCATTAACAATTTCCTATCAGTGAATCTCTTTCAGATTTGGCCTTACCGAATAATTCCAGTAATCGATCCTGATCACGGTCACGGATAGCCACCGAGAGCTGATCGAGCTCAATTTTATAATTTTCGATTAATTCCAAGAGCGCCTCACCATTAGCAATACAGACATCGCGCCACATCACCGGGTCACTAGAAGCAATCCGGGTAAAGTCACGAAACCCACCGGCTGCAAATTTGAATATTTCATCGTGATCATTCAGGTTGGACAGGTAATTAACCAGCGAATAGGCCAGCATATGCGGTAAATGCGAGGTTGCCGCCAGTATCTTGTCATGGTGTTCGACACTGAGATATTCAATACTGGCACCACAGAGTTGCCACATGTTATCAATTTTACCAACTGCCGCTGGATCGGTTGATTCGAGCGGGGTTAAAATCACCCTGCGGCCTTGATAAAGACTGGCCAGACCAGCCTCGACGCCACTTTTTTCGGCACCGGCTATCGGATGACCCGGCACGAATTGCGCCATTTTATCGCCCAGCGCGGTCTGCGCTACCCTGACGACTGAGCCCTTGGCGCTTCCGGTATCGGTGATCACGGTATGCTCGGATACGATATCGGTGATTTGTTCGAAAACCAATTGCATCGCTCCGAGTGGAGTTGCCAGTACTACGACATCGGCCGAACTGGCCGCCTCGGCAATTGAAGTGGTATAGCTATCTATTACACCCAGATCCACACCTTTTTGCAGGCTTGTCTGGTTACGTCCACAACCCACTACATGGTTGACGGCTCGTGCCTGTTTCAATGCCAGGGCCAGCGAAGCGCCAATCATTCCCACACCAATAATGGCTAGCCGATCAATCATAGCAACTTGTCCAGCCTGTCCATTAATACTGCCTGCTGTTGTGGAGTGCCGATCGTGATCCGTAGAAATTCTGGCATATTATAATTAGCCAGTGGCCGCAGGATAACACCCTGTTGTAACAGGCCTTGATAGATGTCGTCGCATCGTTTACCGAATCGAACCGTCAGGAAATTGGCCACCGAAGGAATATATTCGACACCCCTGGCGTCGAAATATTTGGCCAGTTGGACTAAACCCAGTTGATTATTATTTCGGCTGGCCACAACGAAATCGTCATCTTCCAGGCTGGCGGTCGCCGCGGCCAGCGCCAGGGTGTTGGCATTGAAAGGCTGTCGCACCCGATTCAATAAATCACTGATCTCTGTGCAGGAAACAGCATAACCAACTCGCAAACCAGCGAGCCCATAAATTTTCGAAAAAGTTCGGGTGACGATTAGATTCGGGTATTCTGCAAGCCATTTTAACGTATCGGGATAGCCATCTTGATCGACATATTCGAAATAAGCCTCGTCGACTATGATTGCTATCTGCCCGGGTACCGCATCGATAAAGTCCTTCAATTCGGTAGCTTGCAACCAGGTGCCTGTCGGGTTATTCGGATTGGCAATAAATATGAGCCGGGTTTTATCATTGACCATCGCCAGCATCGCTGTTAAATCGTGCCCGTAGGGCTGATTCCTGTCGGTTGGCAAAGCATTGGCGACACGCGCCTTTGCCCCACAAGACTGTACCACCAGTGGATAGACCAGGAAGGCAAACTCTGAATAGATAGCCTCGGCATGTTGATCCAGGAAGATCCTGGCAACCAGGTCGAGTACGTCATTCGAACCATTACCGATAGTTATCTGCCCTGCTCCTAACCCAAGCTTATCGGCGAGTTTTTGTTTCAGATAATAGGCATTCGCATCCGGGTATAGCTCGATATTTTTACTCGCGGCTTTAATTGCCTGTTTGGCCAGATCAGAGCACCCCAGCGGGTTTTCATTAGAGGCAAGTTTGATCGAACCGCTTATTCCCAGATCGCGTTCGAGTTCTTCGACCGGCTTGCCTGGCGTATAAGGGTGCAGGAGTTTTACTTGCGCGAGCGCAGACTCTATTACCGACATTTTAACGCCTTTACAGTGATGCCTTGGGGTAAGAACCCAATATCTTAAACAATGAGGACTGTTGTTTAAGTTCCAGTAGAGCCTTCTTTACATTATCAGCCTGTTGGTGGCCATCGATGTCGATAAAAAATACGTATTCCCATTTTCGATCAGGTGCCGGACGCGATTCAATTTTATTCATACTGATATTGTGGTCGGCCAACGGCTGAAGCAGTGCCAGCAAGGCGCCGGGAGTGTTTTTCGTCGATATCAGTAAAGATGTCTTGTCGTCACCACTGGGGTCAACATCCTGATTACCGATTATCACGAATCGAGTGGTATTGTCGGTTAAGTCTTCAATATTTTCGAAGCAGATCAGCAGGTCAAAAACCTCGACCGCCGGCAGGCCACAGATGGCGGCCGCGTGTTTATCCTGGCTTGCAATTCGTGCCGCCTCTGCATTGCTGCTCACCGGTATGCGCTCTATAGAGGGAAAGTTTTGATCGAGCCAATGTCGACATTGCGCAAACGATTGTTGATGTGAATAAATATGCTTGATTTTCGTAACATCCTGCGACTGGTTGACCAGATGGTGATGAATACGAATTTCTACTTCACCGCTGACCTTGAGATCGGAATCGATAAACATATCGAGGGTATGGCTAATTACGCCCTCGGTTGAATTTTCAACCGGCACCAGGCCATAGTCTACATGGCCAGACTCGACCGAACTGAATACATCGGAAATACTGCTCATCGGTATCGTTGAAACCGAATTGCCGAAGTGTTTCAGCGCAGCACTTTGGGTAAAGGTACCTTCGGGGCCGAGATAGGCAATCTTTAGCGGCTGCTCCAAGGCCAGGCAGGCTGACATCACCTCGCGAACCAGGCGCCCCACTTCGTCGTCGCTAAGCGGCCCCTGGTTGATTGATTTAATCCGCTGAATGACCTGCGCTTCCCGATCCGGTCTAAAGAAATTGATCGCGTCGGCTGGACTATCACTGTCATTTCTTTTTACTTCGGCGACGCTGACTGCACATTCCGCCCTGCGATTAAACAGTTCGAGTAGTTGATCGTCGATCTTATCGATCGCATCGCGCAATTTTTGCAGTGCCTGGTCACTCATGGTTTTTGGTTAAAGACAACAGTTAGCCCGACAAACCAACTGACTGCCGGATCAATAATTTACAGATCATCCCGGGTTTCATTGCTGTCAGCAGAATCATCACCATTGACGCTGGCGGCCACCGGCTCAATTTGCACCAGTTGCTCCGATCCACCCAGGCGAATCAGGGTAACACCCTGGGTATTACGCGCGAGGACCGAAATATCCCCCACCGGTGTGCGCACCAGGGTACCCGCATTACTGATTAACATGACTTCTTCATCGCCGACAGTCTTTATCGCACCGACTACCCGCCCATTACGTTTCGAGGTCTTGATCGAAATAACGCCCTGACCTCCTCGCCCCTGCACCGAGAAATCCGAAACCCGGGTGCGCTTGCCGAAACCATTTGCAGTGGCAAAAAGAATCTCGCCTTCGTTCGATGCAACCGCAATCAGTGAAATTACTTCGTCCTTATTCTTGATCTTGATACCGCGGACACCTGCCGCAGTACGGCCCATTGCGCGGACATTGCCCTCGGCTATTCGAATACCTTTGCCGGCGC
Source organism: Pseudomonadota bacterium (assembly GCA_022545625.1). Classification (GTDB taxonomy): domain Bacteria; phylum Pseudomonadota; class Gammaproteobacteria. The sequence goes on along the minus strand of JACZQS010000033.1, from coordinate 1,226 downwards.
TGGTAAATAGCATCAGATCGAAGCTACCGTCGGTTAGCTGGACACCGATCAGGCTATCCTCGTCACGCAGATCGAGTGCAATAATGCCGTTGGCGCGTGGCCGTGAAAAGCTCGATAAAGGCGTTCTTTTCACCTTACCGCTGGCAGTGGCAAAAAAGATATATTGATCCTCTGGATATTCACGAACCGGCAGGATCGCGGTAATACGCTCGTTTTCTTCCAGCGGTAATAAATTCACCATCGGTCGACCCCGCGCGGTTCTACTGCCGATCGGCAGTTGATACACTTTTTGCCAGTAGACCTTGCCGCGTGTCGAGAAGCACAACAGGGTGTCATGCGTAGAGGCGACAAACATTTGCTCGACAAAATCTTCGTCTTTAACCCTGGTTGCCGCCTTGCCCCGTCCACCCCTACGCTGGGCCGAATAAGACTCGAGCGGCTGCGCCTTGGCGTAACCGAGATGCGAGATTGTTACCACAACGTCTTCTTCGCTGATCAAATCCTCAACAGTCAAATCCGAGTGATCGATGATAATCTCGGTGCGACGAGGATCTGCGAACTGTTCCTTGATCGCCTCCAGTTCGAGGCGGATAACCTGTTTCAATCGATCATCGCGTTGCAAAATATCGAGCAGGTCCTCTATCTTTTCCAGGATATCGCGATATTCAGTGAGTATCTTGTCCTGTTCAAGCCCGGTCAGCCGGTGCAGACGCAAATCGAGAATCGCCTGGGCCTGCTTGTCAGTCAGTCGATATTTGTCACCGACCAGGCCGCAATCCGGAGAAATGCCTTCGGGACGCGATGATCCAGAGCCGGAACGATTTAACATGTCCATTACCACACCCGGCGCCCAGACTTTATCTATCAGCGCAACTTTAGCAACAGCCGGGCTGGAAGATTGCTTGATCAGGGCAATAATTTCATCGATATTCGACAGCGCAATCGCCAGGCCTTCAAGAATATGCGCCCTGTCCCGGGCTTTACTCAGTTCGAAAATCGTGCGCCGTGTAACGACTTCGCGCCGGTGTAATATGAATGCCTCGAGGATAGCTTTCAGATTCAGCAATCGGGGCTGGTTATTAACCAGTGCAACCATGTTAATCCCAAACACGTTTTGCATCTGCGTCTGTTTGTAGAGATTATTCAATATCACATCGGCAATTTCACCACGGCGCAATTCGATCACCATGCGCATACCGTCCTTGTCCGACTCATCGCGTAACCCG
>JACZQS010000290.1 GCA_022545625.1 Pseudomonadota bacterium | reverse complement strand
CTTTTCGTGCAGCAAGCGTTTCACAAGTTGTTGCATTTTATGAGGCGGCTTTAACTGCAGGTGCACGTGACAATGGTGCACCAGGTTTACGCCCTCACTACCACAAAAGTTATTACGCAACCTTTATATTCGATCCCGATGAGTACAATATAGAAGCCGTTTTTCACTGCGGAGACTAAATGAGAGATTTTGCCCTAACAAGCGCATGCAGTCGGACCCAGCAAAGCTGGGCCGCTGATGCGAGGCGTTAGACATTAACCATGGCTGTAAATTATGACGCTCTAGCAGTTGATTATCAGGCTTATAGAATCCCGGACCGGCGCATTTCAGAAAAAATAAATACACATTTAGAAAACGCTGGAAGCGTTCTTAATGTTGGGGCTGGAACGGGGTCATATGAACCCCGCCATTGCAAGGTTGTAGCACTAGAACCTTCACAAGAAATGATCTCTAAAAGGGGCATCGATAAAGCAGAAGCCATCTTAGGTTCCGCCGAAAATATTCCTTTTCAAGACGATGCGTTCGAAATCGCGATGGGCATCTTGACAATCCATCACTGGCGAAATTTACCTCGCGGACTCGCGGAAATGAAAAGGGTAGCAAGGAGAAAAGTTGTTCTGTTGACTTGGATAGACGATAGCCCTCGATTTTGGATGCAGGATTATTTTCCTGAAATGAGGGATATTGATCACCAGATCTTCCCGACATTGACGGAGTTGGAATCTTATCTCGGAAATATTAAAGTGGAGGTTGTAGAAATACCTGAAGATTGTACAGACGGATTTATGTGTGCTTACTGGAAACGCCCAGCGGCATACCTCGATCATAGGGTGCGAGCCGCAATATCAACGTTTTCCCGCATGAGTGACTATGAAGCAGGTTTAGCTAAATTGAAAGATGATTTGGAGTCGGGAGAATGGAAGAGCAAATATGGGCAATTACTTGAAATGAACAGCCTTGATTTAGGATACAGGCTTGTGGTTTCCGAGAAAAATGCCTAACAATCGCATGCAGCTGGACGAGCAAGCCGCTACGCGCTTTGCTCGCCACTGATGCTGGGCGTTATCAGGCATAGGAGGATCAATTGATATTAGAAGTCGCAATACTTGATGTTAAACCTGGGCAAGAGCCGGAGTTTGAAACTGCGTTCGAGAAGGCACAGAAAATCATTTCCAGTATGAACGGGTACGTTTCCCATCAACTGCAAAAATGTATAGAAAATCCCAACCGATATATTTTGTTGGTCAATTGGCAAACTCTAGAAGATCACACAAAAGGCTTTCGAGAATCAGACGAGTATCAGAAGTGGCGTGCCATGTTGCATCATTTTTATGATCCTTTTCCGATCGTAGAGCACTATGAGAAAGTATTTGAAAATACCTTATAGCAGTGCACTGCGGTCGGACAAATTAACCGTCACGCGCTTAATTTGCCGCTGAGCGCAGGCGTTGTTATAAGGTATTTTCTAACACTTCCCAAATATCTTCTGTGCCTTTGCTAAATCCTGCTCGGTGTCAACCGAGAGGCTTTCATAGTGATCGACGATGCTGACCGTGATTTTAATGCCATGCTCCAACGCCCTGAGTTGTTCGAGTTTCTCGGTACTCTCGAGTGGAGCCTGCTCGAGACGGCCGAGCTTTTCCAGGGCGTTGCGGGTATAGATATAGACACCGATCTGTACCAGTGCCTGTTCAGGCAGGTTGCCATCTTGCCGTACCGGGATACAGTTTCTTGAAAAATACAGTGCCTGATTGTCGCGGCCCATAACTACCTTGGCCGTGGTGGGATCCCCGAGCACTTCGGCACGGGATTCCCAGTGCGCCAGGGTTCCCATTTCCGCGTCATCGCGCCCGATGAAATCTCCCACCAGCGCATCGATGTGTTTGGGGTCCAGTAACACTTCGTCGCCCTGCATATTGACGAAAATATCCGTGGAAGGGTCAATTTTCATATATTCGGCAATGCGGTCCGTACCCGAGGCACATTGCTCTGAGGTCATGACTGCCCGATAGCCGGCATTTTTGACCGCATCGCGGATGCGTTCATCGTCGGTTAGAACGATCACTTCATTTAGGCTCTTAGCTTGCAGGGCCTGTTCGACAACGCGTATTACCATTGGCTTGCCACCGATATCGCATAGCGGTTTGCCGGGTAGTCGCGTCGATGCATAACGGCTGGGAATACAGCCTGTGACTTTCATCGATTAAACCTGGTCAGGCAAAGTTTGGTTCAGGTGAACTTCTTGGCATCTTCCAGGAAGGCGGCAATGCCGATATCAGTCAGCGGATGTTTTTCCATTTGTTTCAGCACGCCACCGGGGATGGTAAAGATATGTGCGCCTACCAGGGCAGGTTCAACCACGTGCAGGGGATTACGGATCGAAGCGACGATAATTTCCGAGGTGATTTCAGGATAATTATCAAACACCGTGACAATTTCATGAATCAGTTCAGTGCCGGCGCTTGATATATCATCCAGACGACCAACAAACGGACAGACATTCGAGGCGCCCGCCTTGGCAGCCAGAATCGCCTGGCTGGTGGAAAAAATTAATGTCACGTTGGTTTTTATACCTTCGTCGGTAAATCGTTTAACCGCTATAAGACCATCGTGGCACATCGGAATTTTAACCACGATATTGTCGGAAATTTTTGCCAGTTCCTTGCCTTCTTTATAAATTCCGTCTGCATCCAGTGACAGGACTTCCGCGTGTACATCGCCATCAACGACAGAGCAAATGTCCTTGATCGCATCGGTCATGGACTTCCCGGTTCTTGCAATCAGGGTCGGATTGGTAGTGACGCCATCACAAAGGCCGAGGTCGAGACCATTTTGAATTTCAGCCATGTCGGCACTGTCGACGTAAATTTTCATTGTTTAGCTCCGATAAAAAAATCTTCTGTAGCGTTGAGTAAGCCCTGCGCATCGAGCAGGGTTTCAATCATTTCTCTGACCGCGGTATCACCGCCTTTGCGGCTGGTCACCCAGTCGGCGTCCTGCTGTACACGAGTGGTAGCATTTGCCGGTGCAACGAAAACGCCAACATGCGGTTTGCAGACCAGGTCGAGAACATCATCACCCATGTATAAAACTTGATCGGCGGTTAAATCGGCACCGCTGGTCATCGCCTGTAGCGCTTCCTGTTTGTAGAAATGACCGCATTCGTAATAATCGATTTTAAGTTCTTCGACGCGGCGCTTCACCGCATCGGAAGTTCTACCGGTGAGTATGCCAAAACGAATACCCGCCTGTCTCGCCAGCGTGATGCCGAAACCATCCTGTACATGGAATTGCTTGGTATCGGAATCCTTGCCACCGAGAATGATCGCACCATCGGTCAATACGCCATCGACGTCCAGTACGACGAGCTTGATGCCCTTTAGTTTCTGCTTGAGTTCTACCGATAACTCTGGCACTGATTAACTGATATCCCAGGACTGAACCAGCTCATGGATTTGAACCGC
>JACZQS010000032.1 GCA_022545625.1 Pseudomonadota bacterium | reverse complement strand
CTCATGGTTTTGAAACCAAATTCGAAATCTTGATCAATAGAGGAACGATCAAATGCCTGTCTCTGGAGGAGGGCAAATACTATCAGCAAGGTGAGCCGGAAGGAAAGTTTTGCATTTACAGAAAATTGTAATTTGGGATATACCAGGAAAACTCTGTGTATAGCCGGGTCCAGGCAGGAACTAGCGTAGCTGTTTCGATTTCCCAGTGTCGAGGAAATGATCAAGAAAACTGGTGAAATAGCTCCCTCGCGCAAGGGTTAGCCTGATATAAAGCGTACTTTTAAGCGGATCGTGATCCAGGTTTAATCCCTGTGCTACCGCCCGGGTAGCGCGCATCGCTAATTTCGCCTTTTGTTGAATTAAACATTGTCTGATAGCCCCGTAATCTGCCAAAACCTGATTTTCCAGTTCCAGTGCATCATTCTGGAGCAATCGATTACCGATGCCGTAAAGACTAATCGTGCTGGATAGATCCAGTTGAGTAAATCTTGCTAACAGTGCATCGTTTAATGATTCGTAAAAAATGGACCGACTGCCGCTCAGCATGAAGACATCGCCAGATATCGGTTTATCCCAATAACCCTGTTCAATGCGGCGAGACAATACGCGATTAAACAGGTGACTTCGCAATGCCGAGAGATACAAGCTTTTTTTACTGCGACTTAATTTGCGCGCACGACGATTGTTGGTAAACGCATGCAATGCTCTCTCGACATTATCATCTTGTCGGCCAAATCGTTGTTGACCGAAATAATTTGCCATGCCCTGACTTCGAATCAAATCGAGTTGTTGCAGGCTAGTGTCCGGAAGAACCACAACATTGCGAACGATGACTTCAAAGTAATTAGATCGATGTGTGCCTGGGCGTAGTTTTTTATCGTGCCAGGTCTGGCCCAGCAATTTATACTCTGAAATATCGGGAGTTTCCTGGCGAGTCATTTTCCCGGGTAAATATAAACTCAGCCATTGTCGTGTCACTGCATATTTGTCTTTCAGCCCGCTGTAACCAATATCCCGGGCCTTCACCGAAAAGTCACTCGCGACGCGCTCGATCAAATCATGCGTGGTCAGCATCGACTTTTCGATCCATAGAAACAGATGCTCGCCCTCTCCTCGCGGTTCAAATCCAAGATTTTCAGTAACTTTGAAATCTTCAGGCGCAGATTTGAGCAAACCACTAATCACCGGCTTGCCGTAAGGATAAAGAGGTTTTCCTGGCATCAGCGCCGGGGTTTTTCGGCGACCCGGTTTCTGAGGTAATTGATCCTGGTATTCTCAGCACTTACATATCGTTTTTCAGTGACTGCCTGTCGTGCCAGTTTTAGCAGCGCACTGGCATCCGGCAGCAATTCGGAATCGATCTGTATATTGGAACAACCAGGAAACCTGTCGATCCAGAGATTACCGCCTACGACCCAGCCATGCCCAACACCACAGGCAGGTATCGGGTCGATAACCACGTCTTCCGGTTTGGTTAGCATTTCGGTGCCCTGGAGTACTGCCAGCCCTGGCTTATCGCGTTGGTACATCGCCCAGTAAACCTCACCCATACGGGCATCCAACGCAACCAGGATGCTATCTACCGCGTGTTTCTCGAGGCAGGTCTGGGCTAGTGTAGCCAGAGTTGATATTTGAACCACCGGTATACCCAGGCCAATGGCTATACCCTGTACCGTTGCAGCCGCAATTCGAATTCCGGTGAAGGCACCGGGTCCATTCGCAAATGCACAGTGTGTCAATGACTGTTTTGACAATCCCGAAGCTTTCAGCACCGAATTCATCATCGCCGGTAATAATCGAGTATGCTGACGAGGCGCTATTTCAAACTCTCCGAATATCGCCCCATCATCGCGTAACAGGGCAGCCGAGCAAGCATCTGTCGAAGTATCAATAGCGAGAATATTCAAGACTGCAGTATCAAATCGAAGGCATTTTCTGGGTAGGGATCCGGGTGGGATTTAGCGGGCTATACCCCTTTTGCTGTTCCTGACAAAGCTGACAAATTCTTCGACCTCGGGATATTGATCACACAATGGCTGTAATTTTTCATAGACATCATTTTTTGGCGTACTTGATTTGAGTAATGCACGAAACGACTGATGCAGGGCGCGAATCAAGTCCGGGGAGAAACCCTGACGCTTCAAGCCTTCCTTATTAATGCCGATAGTACGGGCACGAATTCCGGCTACCGTTGAAAATGGCGGTATATCCTGGGCCACCAGTGAGCCGAAACCGCAAAATGCCTTGCTGCCGATCTGGGTAAATTGATGTACCAGGGTGAATCCGCCGAGAATGGTATAATCACCAATTGTTACATGACCTGCCAATGAAGCCGCGTTCGCAAATACCGTGTGATTCCCGATAATGCAGTCATGTGCTACATGGCTATACGCCATGAATAAATTATCAGAACCTATTATCGTTTTACCAATACCATCGGCGGTACCACGATTCAGGGTAACGAACTCGCGAATGATATTCCGATCACCAATTTCTAATCCGCTCTTTTCCCCGGCATACTTTTTATCCTGTGGAATTTCGCCGATCGAACTGAACTGAAAGATCCGATTTTCTTTACCAATTCGGGTGGGACCGTTAATCACGACATGAGAACCTATACTACTACTACTGCCAATTTCAACATCAGCACCTATGATCGAATAAGGCCCTACGCTAACATCATCAGCCAGTCGCGCGCTTTGATCGATTATGGCGGTCGCATGAATCACGTATCCCTTTCCTGTGCCGAGCACATCATTTCCGCCTCGGCAACCACGGTTCCATCGACCAGCGCCTTGCATTCAAACATTCCGATACCGCGCATGGTTCGCTTCAACTCGACGTTCACTATTAGCTGGTCGCCCGGAATCACCTGTCCTCGAAAACGCACCTTGTCCATGCCGACAAGCATATAAAGTTTCGTTTCATGCCCGTCATCCATTGATGAAAATGACAGTAGTCCAGTGGCCTGTGCCAAAGCTTCAAGAACCAGTACACCCGGCATTATCGGTTGCCCTGGAAAATGTCCGTTGAAAAAAGGTTCATTCACGGTGACATTTTTCAGCGCCGACAGATAATTGTCAGCTTCCCAATCAATGACCCTGTCAATCAGCAAAAAAGGATAGCGGTGCGGCAAATATTCCATCACCTTGCTAATATCGAATTGCACCATAATTCCCCGTTATTTAAGATTGTTATTGTGATTTATCTTGCTGCTTTTCCAGTAAAGCAACAGTCCTTGCCAGTCGGTCAAGGGATTTGTACCGTGCATTATTTTTGTGCCACTGTCTATTTTCGAGCAATGGTGTACCGGATGAATAAACCCCGGGTAATTTTATATCTTTAATCACCATCGACATTCCTGTTAACGTAACATGGTCGACGATACTGAGATGACCCCGCACCATCACACCACCGGAAATTTTACAGTGCCGACCAATCTTTGCGCTACCGCCAATACCAACACAGGCGGCTATTGCGGTATGCGCGCCAATTCGCGCGTTATGACCAATCTGGATTAAATTGTCCAGCTTGCAACCCTGCTCGATAACAGTGTCGTCAAGCGCCCCCCGGTCAACCGTGGTATTGGCGCCGATTTCGACATCATCTCCTATGATAACGCTTCCTATTTGGGGCACTTTTACCCAGTGTTGCTGGTGCCATACCAGGCCAAACCCGTCCGAGCCGAGCACCACACCTGGATGTAGCACACATCGATCACCAACAACCACCCGATGACCTATAGTTACGCGGCTATGCAATTTGCATTGACGGCCGATATTGGCTCCTTTTTCTATAATACAGCCAGCACCTATCGAAGTGCCTTCTCCAATATCAACATCATCCTCAATAACCGCCAAAGCACCTATCGACACGTTTTTACCGATTCGGCTAGCGGATGAGATTTGTGCAGAATCGTGTTGCTGGTAATCATCTTTTCCAATCAATTCGGGTTCAATGATAGCCATAGCCTGGACAAACTGAAAATGTGGGTTTTCAGCAAAAATTAACGATTTGTCGATTGTTTCCTGATCGAAATCCAATGGCACAATTAACACCGAACACTGGCAACCAGAAAGCTCGGAGAGGTATTTTTTATGTCGAATAAAACAGAGATCACCCGATACCGCGCTGATCAGGGATGCCACGCCGCTAATTTCCTGATCCGGTTCGCCTCTAAATTCTAACTGGAGCTGTCCGGCTAATCGCCGTAGGGTCAATTTCATGTCTTTGGCCTACCGTGCTCCTTAAAGGTCATAATGCTGGATACAACCAATTTTAAGTAATGGCTTTGGGGCTAACGTGTGTGCTGGGCTTTTCTGTTACTGGATAGTTTCGGCAGATTCGGATTGCAGCTTCAACATTTCAATAATTTCTGTTGTGATATCAATCTGATCCGATACGTAACTGACCCCTTCGGTCAAAATTAAATCATATTTCCCGCTGTCCCCGAGCTGTTCCAGAACGCGTGCGATTACCTGTTGTAGCTCGCGAATTTCTTCGTTTCTGCGCAAATTCTGGTCCTCGCGAAATTCCTGTTCGAAAAATTTTAATTGACTGACTTTGAGCCTGATCTGACGCTCAAGTTTGCGGCGTGAAGTCCTATTACTTGGTTTATCAATTGACTTTAGTTGATCTTCGATGTCGAGGATTTCCTGCCGTTTTTCCTTTAGTTGAGCCTCGCGTGGTTCGAACTCGCCCCTTAAACGCTCTTCTACCCGGCGAGCCTGTGGGGCCTCCTTTAATACCCGGGAGGTGTTAACGAAGCCTATTTTATAAAAGTGATTCTCCGCCAGGACGGTGCCGTTGATCAGCATCAGGGCCAGAATTATCGTATACCTAGCAATTGCGTTCAAGAAAGCCTCTTTAAAACGTAGCGCCCAGCGCAAACTGGAATTCCTGGATATCATCCCCGGGTTGATCATTTAATGGTACAGCATAACTGAATTCCAATGGGCCGATCACCGAGAACCATTTTGCCGACAAGCCAACCGAAGTTCTTAACTCACCGCTGTCAAATGTTTCAGCACTGGCAAACACGTTGCCCGCGTCGAAGTATACCCCAAGGCGAAAAGTTTCTGAACTGCCAAGCGCCTCTACCGGAAACAATACCTCAGAGTTCAGGATAACCTGCAAATCACCACCGAACGGATCTCCCCTACTGTCCACAGGACCCAGGCTATTTCTATCGTAACCTCGAACAGAACCAACACCACCAGCGAAAAATTTTTCGAAAAATGGCAACTCGCTGGTTTCTTTGAAACTATCACCGAATCCGATACGTGTTTTAAATGCATAGGTGACATTCTCGGAAATCGGAAACGCCGACCTGTGGTCATAACGAATTTTATAGTATTCCAGGTCACCGACGAAAAGCTTCAGACTGATACTATTCAAAGCACCAGTCCTGGCAAATATTCGTCGATTTCGGGTATCGTGAGAAAAACTGATCGAGCTGAATAAACTTACGTATGATGCACAATCTGGGATAGTCGGATCGATAATACATGCGGGATCATCGCTATTGTCGATGATAAACTGGAGTACCTCGTCTGCAGTCCGTGAGGTTACCGTGACATTATTTTCTACCACACCAAAATCAACCCTGAAGGTATCAAATTCGGACAATGGAATCCCGTAATCCATCGATAAAGAAATCCGATCGATCAGGTAATTACTAATATTGTCTTCGGCGGTGTCGGTTTCTGTAAAACTAAAGTTAAAACCGCGACTAATGCCATCCGCCGTATAGTAAGGGTTGAAATAACGAAATCCGTATCGTTCGGATGAAGCCGAATTGTCAAAGGTGACACTGACGGTATTCCCGGAACCAAACACATTATTGTGTGTAAGCCCAATATTCAGAATTACCCCTTGAACCTGTGAATAACCAAGCCCAATCTGAAAACTACCAGAGAATCTTTCGGTCACTGAAATTTCCAGATCCAGTTGGTCATCGTGCCCCTCGACGCGAACAGTCTGGATATCAACACTGCCCAGATAATTTAAACGCTGCAAACGAGTACGCGATCGCTCCACCTTGCTAGCACTATACTGCTCGCTTTCCAGCTGACGCATTTCTCGTCGTAAAACAGTATCCCGGGTACCCTCATTGCCGATAAAATGAATGAATCGAACCATCATTTTCTTACCCGGTTTTATTAAATACTTCAGGCTTACGGTCTTGTCTGCTTCATTAATTTCGGGTATTGGTTGCACTTCAGCGAAAGCATATCCTTCTTCCCCGAGGCGCCTAGTAATCAGGCTTACGACCCTGGCGATTTTCTTACGTGAAAAAATTTCGCCTTCACGAAAAGGCACCAGCGCCATCAGTGCTGCCTTATCGACTACCAGATTTCCAGCCATGTCTATATCCTTGATTGTGAACTGCTCACCCTCGGTGATATTGATAGTGATATTAATGTCTTTTCGATCAGGGCTAATCGTCACCTGTTTCGAATTCACCTTAAACTGCGCATAACCCTGGTCCAAATAAAAAGAATTTAGATTTTCCAGGTCGGCTGCCAATTTCGAGCTGGAGTACTTGTCAGAGGCGAACCAACCGTCGTCAGCGGGTTCCAGCTCGAAATTCTGACGCAGCGTTTCTTCATCAAAGATACGATTTCCGGTAATATTGATCGAGCGTATTGAAGCTTGCTCGCCTTCCGATATGGTAATATCGATGGCTACTCGGTCATCATCAATTTTTCGCCATCCGGCCTTCAGTTTTACCGCGTATTTGCCTACCGAGTAATAAAGTTGCTGAAGCTCGAGCTCAAGTTTATTCAATAAAAGCTCATTGAATATCTTACCCCTGGTCATTCCCATCTGATCGAGAGCCATATTCAGGGCCTCGTCATTGATTTCCTTATTTCCCTCTATACTGATTTCGGCAATGGAAGGTCGCTCTTTCACCCTGACTATCAAGGTGCTATCGTCCCGGAGCAGTTCGATATGCTGAAAAAACCCGGTTGCATATAACGCCCTTATAATTTCTGGCGAACGGTTTTCGTCAAATTCTTCCCCGACGTTCACTGGCAGATAATTAAGTACCGTGCCAACCGCTATTTTTTTAGCGCCGATTACTTCGATATGATCTACTGTAAAGCTGTCCGCCCTGGCAGCATGTACAAAAAATAACAGCGCCAGCGCACTGACCCATAAAACTACTCTCAAAATTATTCCACCAGGCGAATCAGGTCATTATAGATAGCAACCGACATTAGCCCTAGCAACAGGGCCATGCCAATTTTTTGTCCAACCAGCTCCGTCATTTCCGATACAGGACTTCCCTTGATCATTTCAATCAGGTAGTAGAACAGATGTCCGCCATCAAGCACCGGAATCGGCAGTAGATTCAATACACCCAGACTAATACTGATAATGGCGAGAAATCCAAGAAACTGTCTTAGCCCAATCTGTGCGGAAATACCCGCGTATCTAGCAATCGTAATAGGCCCGCTCAGGTTTTTGACACTGGCCTCGCCAACAATTAGTTTACCCAGAACTTTTAAGGTTAGCCACGACATACGCCAGGTTTTATCCAGCGCCGCATTGAGTGCCCCAATCGGCCCGTATCGCTCGGTTACTTCCATTTCGCGACGAATTTCTATCGGAATTTCAATGCGGTTCTTAACCCCGATGAAGCCATACTCAATTCCCTTTTCCTCCTGCCTGGCCGGACGTAACTTTAAGGAAACTTTCCGCCCATCACGCAATACGACCAGTACGAGATCATTATCAGGGTTTGCGCGGATCATATCGACCCAATGCCTGGCACTAATGATCTTCTCAGCATTGATGGAAAATATTCGATCTTCTGCCAACAACCCCGATGCCGCCGCTGCGCCACCCGGTATTACTTCGGCAATCACCGGGGGGATGTCGGGCCGCCACATCGAAAGCCCGAGTTCACCCATCAAATCAATTTGCTCATCCTGCAGTAACCGCAAGCCGCTAATATCGAGATTCTTATCACTGATCTGCTTGTCCAGGCCCTGCACAACCAGCGTGATGACGCCACGATCAACTGACTCTTCGAGCAAGGTGAATCTGGCCTTTTCCCAGCTGGGTGTATCGATTCCATTGATCGACATAATAGTGTCCCGCAACTTAACACCCGCTGTATGGGCAGGACTGGGAACACCCACTTCACCAATTACCGGTTTAATACCATCGATACCGACGAGGTAAATCGCCGTATAGGCGACAATAGCGAAGATAAAGTTAAACATTGGACCTGCGGCGACGATGGCGAATCGCTTCCACACATTTTTGCGGTTAAACGCCCGGTCGAGATCGGCTTCCGCTACTTCCCCCTCGCGCTCGTCCAGCATTTTCACGTAACCGCCCAGCGGAATACAGGCGATAACATATTCAGTCTCGTCGTCGCCTGCTTTTCTTGTCCACAGCGGTTTGCCGAAACCGACCGAAAATCGTAAAACCTTGACGCCCATCTTACGCGCCACCCAGAAGTGGCCGAATTCATGAATCGTCACCAGTACACCAATGGCTACAATAAAGGCGAGCACACTATAAATGATAGAGAGGTAGTCCACGGTTAGTTTCTCGCGTTGGATTGGACAAGTTGCTGATTCACATAATTTCTGGCTCGGGCATCATCGGCGAGGATGACCTCGAGGGATTTCGCACTGTTTGAATCTATGTGTAGAAGGGTTGCTTCGACCAATTTGGCTATCTCGGTAAATTTGATTCGATGATTTAAAAAATTCTCTACCGCTACTTCGTTTGCCGCGTTCAGTATTGCCATGCTGGTACCCCCTTGTCTGAATGCCTCACGCGCAAGAGGCAGGCAAGGATACCGATTTTCATCGACAACCTGGAAATCCAGCTGGCCCACCTGCAACAAGTCCAATGGCTCAACTCCACTGGTTATTCGTTGCGGCCACGCCAGCGCATTGGCAATCGGTGTGCGCATGTCGGGATTACCCATTTGCGCCAATACTGAACCATCATTATAAGCCACCATCGAATGAATGATACTTTGCTTATGCAGCAGGATTTCGACATCGGCTTCGTCAATCCCGAATAACCAGCATGCTTCGATTAGCTCGAGACCTTTATTCATCATGGTGGCAGAGTCGACTGAAATTTTGGGGCCCATATCCCAGTTAGGGTGGGCTACTGCCTGTTGAGGGGTAATCAGTTCAAAATCGACCAGGGGCAATTCACGAAATGGGCCACCAGAACCAGTGAGCAGTATTTTGGTGACACCTTTTTCGTTTAGTCCAGTAGAAAATCCCATCGGCAAGCACTGAAAAACAGCATTATGTTCACTATCGACTGGAATCAGTTCGGCGCCGTGTCTTGCGATCTCAGCCATAAATAAAGAACCGGCCATCACCAGCGATTCCTTGTTTGCCAGCAAGACCCGCTTACCGGCCCGCACCGCTGCCAGTGTCGGCATTAAACCAATTGCGCCGACAATAGCGGCCATGACTATATCGACCTCTGAATCCGAAGCTACCCGCTCCAATTCAGCAGCCCCGCTTAGGATCTTGGTAGCGCAGCTACTGGACAATATTTTCTCAAGCTGTGCAGCCGTTTGCTGGTCGCCCATTACTGCGTAACGAGGTCGATGACTCCGGCAAATTTTCGCCATTTGCTCGACATTCTTATTGGCAGTCAGTGCGTATAACCCGTACTTGTCCGGGTGGCTGCTAATAACGTCCAATGTGCTGGAACCGATCGAGCCGGTGGCACCGAGGATGGTGACCTGCTTCATCTACACAGCACCCACGACATACAGTCCAATGACAAATACCGGCGTTGCTGCAACCACACTATCGATCCGATCGAGCACGCCGCCGTGCCCCGGTAGCAATTTACCACTGTCTTTTACCGATGCTTCGCGTTTCAATATACTCTCGTAGAGATCGCCGACCACGGAAATGATCGAAGTAACAAGGCCGATTAATAAAAACTGCCAGATTGCAATATCCCAACCGCTGCTGATCAGAAATACGATTAATATCCAGCCAGTATTCAGAATTATACCACCCGCGACTCCTTCCCAGGTCTTGCTGGGGCTAATACCTGGTGCAAGCTTGTGCTTGCCGAACCTACGGCCACTAAAATAAGCCCCGATATCAGCCACCCATACCAGCGATAAAAGATACAGCAGTATCCAGCCACCCAGTTTAAAATGCAGGTGCACAAATACCAATCCATGCACGCAAATCCAAAGCAACGAGATACCCAGTAATAAATGAAAGACCCGCACCGGCAGGGACCATAGCCCGGAAAAACGGTAACGCATTAAAAAGCCGAAAATCGCGACCCATAACAATAATCCGGTATACGACTGGTAAAAATTGACCCGTATTCCAGAAGTGTCACTCGAGACCCAGAACAGGTAAGCGACCATCGTTGCAAATACCACAGCAATGGTTAATCCTGGTTTTATTGTCAGCTGGATTAATTCATAACTGGCAGCAAATAGCACCACTGCAAATAACACGACCACCCAACGATGATCGGCTAACAAAATAGAACCGATAACTACACTGGCCAACGCCAGTGCGGTGATTACGCGTTGCTTCAGCATGCCTGGCCTAGGTTTCCATCTGCTCGAGTGTTTTGCCGTAGCGACGCTGTCTGCGCGAATAGACAGTTAATGCTTTTTGCATTTCCTGTTCGGAAAAATCGGGCCATAACACTTCGGTAAAATATAATTCAGTATAGGCCAGTTGCCAGAGTAGAAAATTGCTGACTCGCTGTTCACCACCGGTACGGATAAACAAATCCGGATCAGGTGTATCCGCCAGCGACAAGGCCGACGCAACCAACTGCTGATCGATTTGCTTAACCGTCAATTCACCTTTGGTCACTCTGCTTGCAATGGTTTTCACCGCATTCAAAATATCCCATTGCCCACCGTAATTGGCAGCAATATTCAATTTCATTAAATGTTTATCTGCGGTCAGGGCTTCCGATTCAGCGATCTGGTCCTGCAGTGCCTGTGGGAACGCCTCGCGGTCACCGATAAATCGAATCCGGATATTCTTATCATTTAGCTCGGCGCTGTTTTCTTTCAGCGATTGAATGAACAGCTCCATCAGCGTGCTAACCTCGTCCTGTGGCCGATTCCAGTTTTCGCTACTAAAGGCAAACAGGGTTAAATACTTCACCCCTGCCCTGGCAAAAAATTCGATGGATCTGCGGGTAATTTCGACACCCTTACGATGCCCAAAGGTTCTTGGCATCAGGCGTTTTTTAGCCCACCTGCCGTTTCCGTCCATAATGATGCAAACATGTTGAGGTACGGTATCCTCTTCAGTGACAGTTGACTTCATCGCAAGTTAACAGCAGCTATATTTCCATTAACTCTTTTTCTTTGGTTTGTAGCGCGGCTTCAATTTCGTCAGTAGATTGATTGGTAACCTGTTGCACCAACTCCTGGCCTTTATGATCTTCATCCTCAGATATATCCTTGTCTTTCAACAGGGACTTTAATTCATTATTGGCATCACGCCGTATATTGCGTACAGCAATCCGCGCATTTTCAGCAAGCTCGCGTACTACCTTGACCAACTCTCGACGTCGTTCCTCGGTCAAGGGAGGCATCGCCACACGAATTACGGCTCCCGCGGTCGATGGGTTCAAACCCAGATCCGAGCTCATAATCGCCTTCTCGATCACCGGCACCATACTCTTGTCCCAGGGCGTGACCGCCAGCGTGCGGGCATCTTCAACCGTTAAATTGGCTGCCTGGCCTATCGGAACTTCGCTGCCGTAGAAATCAACCGTGATATGGTTCAGCAGGCTGACATGGGCTCTGCCGGTTCTGATTTTTAAAAGTTCTGCTCTAAACGCTTCGATGCTTTTATTCATTCGCGTCAGGGCTTCCTGTTTTATATCGTTAACCATTTTTACGCCTCAACAGGTGAAACTTGAGTGCCAACCTTCCTGCCTTTTGCAATATCCAGTAGTAGGCCGGGTTTATTGATGTTGCAAACCACCATTTTTAAAGAATTATCGTTACACATTATCATTGCTGCAACATCCATAACTGCCAGACGTTTTTCGATAGCCTCATCATAACTCAGTTGATCAAATTTGACTGCATCATGGTGTTTCACAGGGTCCTTATCATAGATTCCATCGACCTTGGTTGCCTTGATCATCAAATCCGCGTTAATTTCGATAGCTCTGAGGCTGGCACCTGTGTCGGTAGTAAAATAAGGACTTCCCGTTCCAGCGGCACATATTACTATTTTGCCATCCGAAATCCTGCGACGTGCTTCCCTTTGCGTATATTTGTCGCAAACCTGTGGCATATCCAG
>JACZQS010000289.1 GCA_022545625.1 Pseudomonadota bacterium | reverse complement strand
TTCGAAGTCGAGGCTCTTGAACTCCTCGGCGTAGTCGAACTCCTCGCCGTTGGGATCGGCCTGGGGGTGGTTCTGGCGGAGGATCCGCAGGTTCAACTGGTTCGGCCACCAGTGTTGGTTCGCTGTGCCGCCAACGGCCTGGTGAGTGGTGCCCATCACCGGGCACTTGCTTTCTTCGCTCTTCATATTATCTCCAATCGTGTTCTGCATTTATTTTCAAACACATCCGGCAGCCATGGCGGATCTCGTTCAGCTGATGCTTGCAACGTAAGGCCTCACTGTGGGCCCGTCAAGCCCCTCCTTCCAGAAGCTATCTCGCCCGTTTCGTGAATATTGCGGGCTAGGGTACCCGAACCGGCAAAGACTGCAGTCGCCGTGCCGACGAGAACCAGCGTGAATGTGTTGATGAGTTCAGCCAAAGTTGCTTCATCTACACCTTCCACTCCTGATTGATTACCAGGTTATTTAGACTTACTGTAATCCACGCGAATCAGGGATGTCAAATTATTTGTAAGCACAAAACTCTACACTAAATACAGAATATTTGAACCTGGACTCCAGAACCAATCGTTTCCTCAGCCCAGATGAGCGTGTTATGCGTCCAGATTATCTAGTGCCTTCTGGAAGCGGTTCGCGTGCGAACGCTCGGCTTTTGCCAGGGTTTCAAACCAGTCAGCGATTTCATCAAATTTTTCATCGCGTGCGATTTTCGCCATACCAGGATACATATCGGTATATTCGTGAGTTTCACCGGCAATCGATGCCTTTAGATTGGCTTCAGTATTGCCAATTGGCAGACCAGTCGTAGGATCTCCAACTTCTTCGAGGTATTCCAGATGGCCATGTGCGTGGCCTGTTTCACCTTCGGCAGTCGAACGAAATACCGCCGACACATCGTTAAAACCCTCGACATCGGCTTTCGCTGCGAAATATAGGTAACGACGATTGGCTTGCGATTCACTTGCGAACGCGTCTTTCAGGTTCTGTTCTGTTTTTGATCCTTTCAGGGACATGATGCCTCCGGTAAGTGTTGGTAGAATTAGTGAATTGAGTGTGGTCTCGAGAGTAGTATTATCAATCAGGAAAGATAAAGGATGTTAATTTTAACAATAGAATCAATTGTTGATAGCTATAAGCGATTCAACCTGCCTCTCGCTTCAACGAGATGACTGAGGGGTCGAATTATATTTTTAATCAGGCTAACAAAAGCCGCGACTAGCGCGGCTTTGTAATTTTTGGGCGCCATTGTCAAATTAATCCCGGGGCGTACCTGGATGCTCCTTATAATGTTCCAGTTTGTGCTCTGACGGGTCTTCCAGATATAAATCACGGTTCTGCTCTGATTCAAAATAGATAATCAGGCTATCATCTTCATCATTTTCTATCACGTATGGCATGTCCATTAACTGGTCTAACGACCTTCCAGAGATAGGATCGGTGGTTTCAATTCTATAGGCCATATTTACCTCCTGAGCTTACAATCCTCGATTTAGTAGCCGTATTTATAACGCTATAAAATGGGATTGAAAAGCTATTTCTGCCGATTAATGCAAATTATTTACTTTTTTATCCTCGAATCAATTGATTATCAGCAGTACCTCCGAAACCGTTTAAATCCCCCTGATAAGTTGCTGATTACACTCAGAATAAACTGATGTATTATGCGACCGGGATAGATTCAAAAGATTACAATATCCAGGGGTATAATTGATAGCCTGGTGAGATATTCGAGAATTAAATGAAAAAATACGACGTCTACGGAATCGGCAATGCGCTGGTTGACATTGAATACCACACCAGTATCGAAAAGCTGAGCGAACTGGGCATTGAAAAGGGCTTGATGACACTGATCGATGAGAAAAAACAGAATAATCTGATCGCCCACCTCGACGATTCGCACGAAACCATGGCCTGCGGCGGCTCTGCTGCGAATACTGTTATCGCGTTGGCCCAGTTAGGAGCCAATACCCATTTTGACTGTCGTGTAGCAAACGATATAAGCGGACAATTTTATCTCCAGGACTTACACGATTCGGGCGTCCACTCGAGCCTGCGTCTCGATCAATCATTTACCGGCGTTACCGGTAAATGCCTTGTTTTTGTCACCCCGGATGCCGACCGTACGATGAATACCTTTCTCGGCGCCAGTGAGTTGCTCAGCATTCGTGATATCGACGAAGAAGCCATCAGGCATTCAGATACTGTCTATCTTGAAGGATACCTGGTATCTGCAGATTGCACTCGAAACGCAGCTATAGAGGCTCGGCGAATCGCTGAGAATGCAGGTGTCAAAACAGCGTTGACCCTGTCTGATCCTAATATGGTAATTTTCTTTCGGGATGGAATAGAGGAAATGCTTGGCGATGGTGTTGACCTGTTATTTGCGAATGAGGATGAAGCCTGCGAACTGGCCCGGAGTAAAGATCTGAATGATGCTATCGAGGCGATTAAAAAGGTCGCGAAAACATTTGCTATCACCCGCGGCAAAGCGGGAGCCATGCTGTACGACGGGACCGAGCTGATCGAGATCGCCGCCCACGAAGTGGAGGCTATCGACACGCTGGGAGCCGGCGATCTGTTTGCTGGTGCCTTTCTATACGGTCGGTCGCAGGGCATGAGTTTCAAACAATCGGGCGATCTGGCATCGTTGGCATCGTCAAGAATTGTGACTCAATACGGCCCCAGGCTAGCAGCCAGCGAGACAAAGAAACTACTCGCTTCATTTAGGTCTGGTATTTGAACAACCAATCGTTAAGAATAGCGCCCTTTGCCATTTGGCCTTTATTCCCTGACACAGGACGAAGTTTAAACCCATGACCATGTACGATACCAAAGATCTCAGAATAACCGATGTCAAGGAGATACTGACACCTGAAGAATTGATGGCTGACCTGCCTTTAACCGAACAGGCATCTAATACAGTACATCTTGCCAGACAGGGCGTTTACGACGTGCTCGATGGTAAGGATGATCGCCTGGTGGTGATTATTGGACCCTGTTCTATTCATGATACCGTGGCCGCAATCGAGTACGGCGAAAGACTAAAGGTTTTGAAAGACGAGTTAAAAGACGACCTGCTGATAATCATGCGGGTTTATTTCGAGAAACCGCGTACTACGGTCGGCTGGAAGGGGCTAATCAACGATCCGGATCTCGACGGTAGCTTCCACATCAATAAGGGAGTTCGAAAAGCACGGGAATTACTCCTCGATCTCTCAAATATGGGCATACCCGCGGGTCACGAGTACCTCGATTTGATCACCCCTCAATATGTTTCAGACCTTGTTTCCTGGGGCGCAATCGGCGCTCGCACAACCGAAAGCCAGGGACACCGTGAACTGGCTTCAGGATTATCCTGCCCAGTTGGATTCAAGAATGGTACCGATGGACGCACTCAAATTGCAATCGACGCAATTCGCGCAGCGCAAAACCCCCATTATTTCATGTCTTTAACCCTGCAGGGACAT
>JACZQS010000288.1 GCA_022545625.1 Pseudomonadota bacterium | reverse complement strand
AGGCTGCAATGTATTACTTCAGGCTATGATACACCTGGCAACCCAGGAGCATCCCCCTATCGCTGCTGTTGTCTGATAAAATCTGCTGTCTGTCTAGACCAGGAAATATCTGATGATTGAAACCCATGCTACTTCCGCCTACAGCTATCCGCTACTGATAAAACATTTGTTGCATACGCCGCTGGCCTGCCATCCGCAGCAGGAGATCGTCAGCGGTAAAAACCGTTTTAGCTATCGTGACCTGCGCCAGCGAATCGGCCAGCTCGCGAGTGGACTGGCGACACTCGGTGTATCCAAGCGAAGCACGGTGGCAGTCATGGACTGGGATAATCACCGGTACCTGGAGTGCTTCTTTGCGGTACCGATGATGGGTGCCGTGCTCCATACGATCAATGTACGCCTGTCACCCGAACAAATTCTCTACACCATTAATCACGCCGAGGATGACGTAATCCTGGTACATTCGGATTTCATCCCAATCATCGAGCAAATCGAAGATCGATTCGAGCGCCCGATAAAACTGGTTTTCCTGCGGGAAGGGTCGCAGCAAAATTTGCCCGGGCTTTGCGAGGTCGAATACGAAGCCATGCTGGCTGCGACCAGCGAAGATTTTGATTTCATCGACTTTGACGAAAATACCCCGGCGACCACATTTTACACCACCGGTACCACTGGTGATCCCAAAGGCGTGTTCTATAGCCATCGTCAGCTAGTCCTGCATACCATGGCGTTACTGGCCGGTCTCGGCTCGGGTGACGGTAGCAGTCGTTTCCACCGCGGCGATGTTTACATGCCGATCACGCCGATGTTTCATGTACATGGCTGGGGCATGCCTTATGCCGCGACGCTAATGGGTGTCAAGCAGGTATACCCCGGGCGGTACGAGCCGGCAGCCTTGCTCGGGTTGATCGAGCGTGAAGGGGTGACCTTTTCGCATTGTGTGCCAACCATATTACACATGCTGCTGAGCGCACCTGAAGCCGCGCAGGTAGATCTTTCGAACTGGAAGGTAATTATCGGTGGCTCGGCAATGTCGCAGGGCCTGGCAAAAACCGCGGTTGAGCGTGGCATCAATGTTTTTGCCGCCTATGGTCTATCTGAATCCTGTCCTTTCCTGACTACTGCGGAATTGTCGGGTGTAGATAAAGTCACGATTGACGATCAAAGCGTCGCCCGACGTTGCAGAACCGGGCAGCCGACCGTGCTGGTAGAATTACGAGTCGTCGATTCAGAAATGAATGACCTGCCCCGCGATGGTGCATCAACCGGCGAAGTAGTCGTGCGCAGTCCCTGGCTGACCCAGGGCTATTGCGGTAACCAGGAAGGTTCCGAAGCACTCTGGCAGGGTGGTTATATGCATACTGGTGATGTCGGTTATATCGATGAGTCCGGGTCGTTGCAAATAACCGACCGGATGAAAGATATCATCAAGTCGGGTGGTGAATGGATATCATCGCTGGAGCTGGAAGACATCGTTTCGCGTTGCGCCGGAGTAAGCGAGGTTGCCGCAATCGGTATCGAAGACGAACGCTGGGGAGAGCGCCCGATGTTGCTGGTTACACGCTCGCCGGAAGTCGCAGATATGATTAGCGAAGAGGATATTCTAAAGGTGATTCGCCAGCGCGTGGATATAGGAGAACTGTCTAAGTGGGCCACGCCCGAACGCATTGAGTTTGTCAGTGAACTACCCCGAACCAGTGTCGGTAAGCTCGATAAAAAAGCGATGCGCGCGAATTACGCCAATATTGCGGGATGATAGCTATGGCCATTCCGTACCCGATACGGAATCTATACTAACAAAATCCAGAAAATCGACCGAGGTCCAGCAATAAGCAATGGTTCAATACCAG
Source organism: Pseudomonadota bacterium (assembly GCA_022545625.1). GTDB lineage: Bacteria > Pseudomonadota > Gammaproteobacteria. The sequence continues at coordinate 1,618 of JACZQS010000288.1, read as the reverse complement.
ATCGAAAATAATATAGCTTTCATTACGATGAATTCGCCGCCGGTTAATTCGCTCGGGTTGCGAATGCGTGAAGCCCTGGTAAAAAACCTGCACCGGGCTTTCGGCGACGATGCGGTCAGGACCATCGTCATCGCCTCTAATCTGTCGCTATTTTCCGCGGGTGCCGACATCCAGGAATTCGATACCGATCAGCTCTGGGCCTCGCCTGATTTACACGATGTCATCGACACGGTTGAAAATGGGCCCAAACCGGTGATTGCTGCGATTAATGGCATCGTCATGGGTGGCGGTCTGGAACTGGCGCTCGGCTGCGACTATCGCATCGTGCGCCGCTCAGCCAAATTAGGCTTGCCTGAAATCAAACTGGGTCTGTTTCCAGGTGCGGGCGGCACGCAGAGGCTACCGCGTATCGTCGGACTGCAAAAAGCGACCGATATGATCCTGTCGGGAATTCCAATCGATGGCGATGCCGCAGCAGCCTGCGGTCTGGCCGATCGGGTGGTGGCAAACGACGCCGACTTTCACGCGTTGGTGCTGGGTTATGTCGAAGAACTGGCTGCGGCCAACGCACCGCGGCGACATTGTGCAGAGATGGACGTCGACCTGTCGCAGGTTGGTGTCGATTTCTTTAAGCGGACACGAGCCGCGATCAGGGGTAATAAATACAGCCAGATCGCTACCGATTACTGTCTCAAATCAATCGAGTTATCGGTACAGCAACCATTGGCCAGGGCACTAGAGATCGATAACGCAAGTTTCAGGGAGCTGCTTGAAACGCCACAGGCGAGCGCGATGATCCACCTGTTTTTCGCCGAGCGCGAAGCGAATAAAATACCCGGTATATCGCAAGATACGGTGCCCAGTGAAATCAGTGAGGTGGGCATTATCGGCGCGGGCACGATGGGTAGCGGCATCGCGATTGCCTGTCTCGATGCCGGTTTTCCAGTCAGGTTGCTGGAAACCAGCCAGCAGGCACTCGACCGTGGTCTCGACTATATAACCGGGCACTACCGTCGTTCGGTAGACAAAGGGCGAATCAGTGAGGAAAAAGCCAGGCAGTCGATCGCCCGGATCGATGCCACGCTCGACTACCAGGCGCTGGCTAATGTCGACCTGGTAATCGAAGCCGTGTTCGAAGACATGGCAATCAAAAAGGCCGTGTTCGAGCAACTCGACAAGGTCTGTAAACCCGGTGCTATCCTCGCCTCGAACACATCGACACTCGATCTCGATGCAATTGCAAAAGTGACCTCCCGACCCAACGATATCATTGGCCTGCATTTTTTCAGCCCCGCCAACATCATGCGCCTGCTCGAAATCGTGCGCGGCGAAGCCACCAGCGCGGAGGTACTCAAATCCGCGTTAACCTTCGCCAAACGTATTCGCAAGTTAGCGGTGGTCGTCGGTGTTTGCTTCGGTTTTGTCGGTAACCGCATGTTCGAACCCTATTTTCGTGAGGGCTCAAGATTGCTGCTCGAGGGTGCGACACCCGAACAGGTCGATCGTGTACTCACCGAATTTGGCATGGCGATGGGAATAATCTCTGTTGCGGACCTGGCTGGGATCGATGTCAGCTATCGAGTGCGCGAGAGCAGACGAGATGAATTTGCCCACGACC
>JACZQS010000031.1 GCA_022545625.1 Pseudomonadota bacterium | reverse complement strand
ATTAAAAACTCCGATGCTTTAACTGAAGCGCCCTTAATGCTCTATTTGATAGTGCTTAAGTTTTTTGCGTAGCGTGCCGCGGTTAATGCCAAGATAGCTAGCGGTTTTACATTGATTATTGTTGCAGTACTTCAATACGGTTTGTAACAGGGGTTGTTCGATTTCAGAGATTACGGTCTGAAACAGATTGTATGGAATTTCTCCATCTAAATCAGATAGATACTCGCGTATTGCGTGCTCTACCGATTGTTGCAACGAGCTTGTCTGCTGCCTATTTTTCACGACAACCAACCATAAATCCCCCACAGATTCATGAAGCCTTGGCAAATCTCCCCGGGAGCCATTGCTCAAAGTACCTATTTATAATATTTAACTGGGCCTCGGCTCCGGTCGCCTGCATTAATGCCGGCCTGACCTGGCGATATGTCGAAAATTCGCCTAGCTGCCAGTTTATGTGTTTGCGCGCAATTCTTACTCCCTGGAACTCCCCATAAAACTCATACAGATTTTTAAGATGGTTAACTAACCAAATTTGTTTTTGTTGATCTGTCGGTTCCTTAGATGTTTTGCCGGTCGCCAGATAATGCTCTATCCGTTGAAAAATCCACGGGCGACGCTGCGCAACACGGCCTATCATGATAGCATCCGTGGCCGTGAAGTCCATGACCATTTTGGCTTTTTCCTCAGACTCAATGTCACCGTTTGCAATAACAGGAATCTGAACAGCCTGTTTAACCTGCCGGATCGTCTCGTATTCCGCCACGCCAAGATACTTGTCTTCACGAGTGCGTCCATGCACAGTTAATGCCTGGATACCGCAGTCTTCAGCGATCGCGGCAACTTCCAGGGCATTTCGATTTTCACGCGACCAGCCCGTTCTGATCTTAAGTGTCACCGGCACTGAGACCGACTTAACAACAGTTTCGAGAATGCTGCTTACCAGTGCGGTATCTTTTAACAGGGCCGAACCCGCATCGACCTTGCATACCTTTTTGGCAGGGCAACCCATGTTGATATCGATGATCTGTGCGCCCTGATCAACGTTATACCTGGCCGCATCAGCCATCAGTTCAGGGATGCCACCGGCGATCTGGACGATAATTGGGCCTGGCTCTCCTTCATGGTCCATGCGCAGCCGGGTTTTACGGCTTTGTCTCAAATCGGGTCGGCTGGATATCATTTCGGACACTGTCATACCGGCACCGAGTGATCGGCAAAGCTGTCGAAACGGCCGATCGGTGACCCCGGTCATCGGCGCCAGCACCAGGTGATTTTGAAAAGTATAGGGGCCGATGCTGAATGACATGGAAGATTTGCGGGCTACTGGATTCGGGTCGCCGACTATAGCTGATATTGGCAGACAAGCAGGTGGGGTCGGAGGCGGCTTCTTTGCGATTATCGGATTACTGTTTTTCACTGGATTCGGCCGTCCTCCGGCTGGTTGGATTTGGGGAGCCGCATTCAAGGAAGATACGCTTGGTGCAGGTGGCACATATATCCTTGTCTAGTTTCTCAAAAATACCTGCAATAGCGTCCGACTTCGAGTCGAAAAAATTTTCAGTCCCGATTTCTTCGGTATACCCACCCCTGTCCATGACCTTCGCGGCCTTGTCTTTGAGCCGATACAGATATAAATCCCCGCCCATTTCACGCCTGGCCCTGGCTTCGTCAACCAGCAGTTCCGCACCCGCTACATCAATTTGATTGATACCTTTAGTCAGCAGGAACAAGTTTTTTTGCTCCGGGTAATGTTCGCGATAACGTCGCAATAATTCACCGACATGTGAGACCGATCCAAAATAGAGTGAATCTTCCAGCCTGAGAATTTTTAGCTGCGGGCACTCGGGCAGGGAAACACTTGTTTTAAATTTACGATGTCTGGAATCCGGATCGGGTACTCGAGGTGCAAGTTTAGGCCTGGAAGTTCTGCGTAGAAATATCATCAGCGATAAAATGACCCCGAACAGAATGGCGAATTCGAGTTTGAGAAAAAGGGTGCTAAGAAAGGTGACGCTTAACACCGCAGCTTCATTGATGTCGGCACGGAGAATTTTATTAATCTGGGAGAAATTGATCAAACGCCAGGCAACCAGAATCAGCAGGCCTGCGACCGCCGCCCTGGGCAGATAGGCTGTTAACGGCGCAACAGCCAGTACGATAATGACCAGTATTACACCGGCTGAAGCTGCCGCTAACGGCGTACGGGCACCCGCGTCGTAGTTGGCTCCACTGCGGTTAAATGAACCGGTAGCGACATAGGCAGAGAAAAAACTTCCGGCGATGTTGGACAGACCCTGGCCGATGAATTCCTGGTTGCCTGATATTGGCTGTCCCGATTTAATCGAGATCGAACGTGAAATTGATACTGCCTCGGTCAGTGCGAATAGTGTCATTGCCAGCGCCAGCGGTGCCAGATCCCTTAACACGCTAAGTGAAAATTCAGGCGTCGACAGGGGTGGTAATTGTCTTGGCAAGGCACCTAACATTTGAATACCTGTAAATTCCTCGCCGAAGTGTAGATTCAGTAAAACAGCGACAAGGCTACCCAGCAGCAGGGCGGCTATCATGCCGGGAAATCTGGGATTAATCCTGTGAGCAAGCACGCCGGTGGCCAGTGTTGTCAGTGCCACTACTGAGGCCAGCGGGTGCAGTGAGTCCCAATGAGTAAACAGGTAACTAAAGTCCTGGATCAGGTGTTCACTATCGTGCAAGTCAATACCCAGAAATGTTTTAGCCTGTTTTGCCGCAATCAGACAGGCAGCGCCCGCGGTAAACCCGACTATTACCGAATGCGATATGAAATTGACCAGTGTGCCGAGCCGCACCAGGCCCATCGTGAATTGCAAAATACCAACCATGAATGCAAGCGTGATCGCCATCGATATATATTCCGGACTCCCGGGTATAGCGATGACACTAAGGGACGAAAACATGACGAGAGACGCGGCTGTGGTCGGGCCCGAGACCAGATGCCACGAGGACCCGAATAGCGCGGCTATAACGGCCGGCACCATGCTGGTGTAAAGACCGTACTCAGGCGGCATGCCGGCGATGGCTGCAAACGCGACTCCCTGGGGCAAGACTATCGCAGCGCCGGTCAAGCCGGCCAACAGGTCGACCTGCACAGTTTCCCTGTTAAGATTTTTACTCCAACGTAAAAATGGTAATAGTCGTGTTAGCTGAACTGGAATTTTCATGTTCGATTCTATTCGAATAATAAATCAACACAGGTACACGCACGACAGAGTGATTGCCTGGTACCCATGTGACCGATAAATATCAGATGTTTATATTGGTCGTAAAACGGAATTTCCCACCCGGTAATATATCCGAGATCGACCGCGGATTATAGCCCCAACTGATCATCAGGGATGTGAGTAAATTTCGATGCTGGCATTAAGTGGACTAATATCAATTCCGCTATCACATAAACTCGAATTCGTAAGTCAGTGCATTGATTCCCGGGTCACTTATTTCAAGTCGAAACTGTACCGGTTTGGCGGTTTCCATCAAGCTTCGGGTATTATCGGCCTGCAGGTATTCACCCGGTGTGAACAGTCGGTTAGCAATTAAATTGCCCTGTAAATCGAACAGGCTAACTAGAAGTTTCGGTAACTTTTGGTCGAATATCGCCTGGTTTACAAATGAGCCGGAGACCATTAAGGCACTGGACTGAACCGGGTGAGAAAATACGTTTCGCTCCAGCAGTTTGATTTGTTGAGTGCTGGAAAACTGTGATTCGTTGCATGGCACTACCTGACACAGGGCCAAAACCTGTTTTTGATAACGTGGGTTTTCGATCAGGGAATAACGCTGGTAATAAATTGCCTGGGCTATGCCGAGCGTGGTTAGTAGTAAAATACCTACCAGCCAGAATAAAGCAGAAAATTGCGATAGTCTGTTGCGCCTGGCACCGTACATGGCCTCGTGCAGACTAAGTTCGGGTTGTTGCTCTGGGGTTTTACCGTTATTGCCTGCTGATTCTATGTGATCGTCAGCGAGTGTCCCGCCGTCGTCGAATTTCAGCGAGTCCCAGGCATCGAAGATCTTGCCGCATTCACCGCATTGAACCTGGCCGTTGGCAGCCTGTAATTGCTGCTCGGAGACTCGAAACCGGCTCTGACAATGGGGACAGCAGGTTTCCATAAGTTCAGCCGAATTAGCTTTATCCATTTATTCGTGTTCCGGATATTCTGACCCAGTCTTCTCGAACGCTTTCCGGATCCAGATCAAAATAAGATTGATAGGCACATTTTATATCATTTAGCTGTGTTTTGAGTATCCCCGATAGTAGTATTTTACCGTCGGGTTTAATCATGCCGGCGAATTTTGGCGCTAATTCGACTAAGGGCCCGGCGAGAATATTGGCGATCAGCAGGTCCACTCTGCCGGAATCAAAATTCGACGCAAGGCTAACCTGCAGCAAGTCCGGGTCAATACCATTTCTTCTTGCATTATCCAGGCTCGCATCGACTGCCTGTGGATCGATATCGACGCCAAAGACCTGTTTGGCGCCGAGCTTGCAAGCGGCAATCGAAAGTATGCCGGAGCCACAGCCATAATCGATAACAGATTGATTGTTAAAATTTTTATTCGCCATCCAGGCCAGGCAAAGTGCGGTGGTAGGGTGGCTCCCGGTGCCAAACGCGAGTCCCGGATCGAGCTGTATGTTAATCGCCGCAGGGTCGGGTGGTTGCAACCAACTGGGTACTATCCACAAATTGTCCGCGCAGTGGATCGGCTTGAAATGTTGTAAATGTACCCGTTCCCAGTCCTGGTCTTCGAGTGCCGACCTGCCCGCGGTCACCGCTTGATGATCGGGCAGTAACGCAAGTAAATTATTGTAAAGATCCTCAATCTGTTGGCCCTGCTCGAACAGTCCTGTCATTATCGAATGTTGCCAAACCGGGGTATCACCCGGCAGTGGTTCGTAGATAGGGTTGTCCTGCGCATCGCACAGGGTGATGCTAACTGCACCCAGGGAGAGCAAATGGGCTTCAGTCTGCTCGAGCTCGTCGTCGCTGCATTGAACGCTAATTTGCCACCAGGCCATCAATTATTACCTGGTCCCGTTAACTGATCCCCAGCTTTTTTTCCAGGTAGTGAATATTGGTCCCACCGTTGGCGAAATTACCATCGCTCATGATTTCCCTTTGTAACTGGATGTTAGTTTTAATGCCATCGATTACGATCTCGGAAAGTGCGCCCTGCATACGCGCGATCGCAGATTCGCGCGAATTGCCGTAAGTAATCAACTTGCCTATCATTGAATCGTAATAGGGCGGTACGGTATAACCGTTGTAAATATGGGAGTCCATGCGCACCCCGGGTCCTCCGGGGGCATGATATAGTGTAATCTTGCCGGGTGAGGGTACGAATGTCTTGGAATCCTCGGCATTGATACGACACTCGATCGCATGACCGTGCACCACAATGTCTTCCTGTTTGTAGCGTAATGGGTTGCCTGATGCAATCGAAATTTGTTCTTTGACTATATCGACCCAGGTTATCATTTCAGTGACTGGATGCTCGACCTGTATCCGGGTGTTCATTTCGATGAAATAAAATTCATCGTTTTCATACAGAAATTCGAAGGTACCCGCACCTTCATACCCCATTTGTATACAGGCATTGGCACATCGCTCGCCGATCTCCTTGCGCTGCTCGGGTGTTATTCCCGGAGCTGGCGCCTCCTCGACCACTTTCTGATGTTTGCGTTGCATCGAACAATCACGTTCAGCGAGGTGGATGGCGTTACCGTGCGAATCGGCCAACACCTGGATTTCTATATGCCGGGGCGAAGCAAGGAATTTTTCCATGTATACGATATCGTTATTGAATGCGGCGCCGGCTTCCGATTTTGTCATTTGAATCGAGTTCAACAAGCTGCCTTCTGCCCGTACTACCCGCATACCGCGTCCGCCACCGCCGCCCGCTGCTTTAATAATAACCGGGTAGCCAATTTCGCGTCCGAGTTTGAGAATTCTTTCCTTGTCATCGGTTAGTGGCCCGTCAGAACCTGGCACAGTGGGTACGCCCGCTTCCTTCATGGCCCTGATCGCAGCGATCTTATCACCCATCTCTCTTATCGCTGCCGCGCTTGGGCCGATAAATTTAAATCCGCTGGATTCAACCTGCTCTGCGAATTCTGCATTTTCCGACAGGAATCCATATCCCGGATGGATGCCCGCAGCATTAGTCAATTCTGCGGCACAAATTATGGCAGGAATATTGAGATAGCTTTCCAGCGACGAAGGGGGCCCAATACAAACCGACTCATCAGCAAGTCGCACGTGTTTCAGATCCCGGTCAGCAGTTGAATGTACCGCCACGGTCTGAATGCCCATTTCACGACAGGCACGCAGAATGCGCAGTGCGATCTCCCCCCGGTTGGCGATGACGATTTTTGCTAACATTGATAGCACACAATAGTTATTCGATGATGAACAGAATTTGATCGAATTCAACCGGGTTGCCATTTTCTACCAGGATCTTGCTGATCCGTCCTGACTTGTCCGACTCGATTTGATTCATCATTTTCATTGCTTCGATAATACACAGGGTATCGCCGACTTTTACTTCCTGACCCTCGACTACGAACGGATCGGAATTTGGTGAAGCAGCGCCATAATAGGTTCCGACCATCGGCGATTTAATATGGTGACCGCGGGGTTCGGAGGCGGGTATCGGAGGTGGTACCCCGGCAGGTGGTGCGACCGGTGCAGCAACGGCTGCCGGTGCTGCGTATGGTGCGACCACAGCCTGTCGACTGATTCGAACCGATTCCTCGCCTTCCCTGATTTCCAGTTCAGCGATATCCGAACCTTCGAGTAGTTCGATTAGTTTTTTTACTTTACGAATATCCATTATTGATTTCTCTTTGAATTGGACTGTTTACTCAGATTGACCGCTGCCTCGAAGGCCAGCAAATAGCTGTCTTTACCCAGACCACTAATGACACCGATGGCGATATCAGACAGGTAGGAATGTTTCCGAAAATCTTCTCGCGCATAAATATTAGAGAGATGCACCTCGATAAAGGGCACGGTCGAGGCGAGGAATGCGTCACGAATGGCGACGCTGGTGTGGGTAAAGGCTGCCGGATTGATGATGATAAACCGGGTCTGGTCGGATCCGGCTTGCTGAATTCGACCGACAATCTCACCTTCGATGTTCGACTGCAGGGTTTCGATTTTAATATCGTGGTGTGCGGCCAATTGCGCTAACGCCTGGTCGATTGATGCCAGGGTATCAGGTCCGTAAACCTCGGGTTCCCGACTACCCAGCAAGTTCAAATTTGGTCCATGTATGACCAGTATTTTTATCATTAAATGGGATTTGCTATCGCCCGGGGGCTTTGCCTTAGAATAGACCTAATTTTCACATAGTGGGGAGATAGAGTCCAGATATACCAGGTTTTTTAGATTTTTGCCGAAGTTGGCGACAGTTTAATTCGATGGTCGGTTCCCTGTTAGAGTATTTTCGACACCTGCTGGCGTAATATTTTCAGGCTAATGATACCGGTATGAGTGAATTTAATTTTACGATCCCGGCCAATAATTGCGGTGAACGGCAGGGTACCGCTTTTATTTTCAAATACGGCGCTATACATTGCAATATGCTGGTTGGCGAGAAACGATGGGTAGTTCATTTGATATTCATCGACAAATGACTCTATATTCTCAACACTATCGAGCGCAAGGCCCAATATTTGAATCCGATCACCATACTCCTGTTGCAGTGCTATCAGGTCGGGTACTTCGCGACGGCAGGGAGCACACCAGGGAGCCCAGAAGTTGACGACTAGAACAGGCTGTTTCCAGCTGCCCAGGGTCTGACTTCGACCTTGCAGGTCGATCAGGGGTATAGACTCTAATGATGTCCGGGTGCCGGATTGTACCTTGGCAGGCGGAGCCAACTGGATTTCAGGTGGATTTAATCGGGGACCCGATAACTGGAACAATGCAATACCCGCAATCACCGATACCAGGCCGAGGAAGATTCCAACCCGGGTTTTTCGACTCATTGCGCGGGTTATCATAGCTGAAAGGTAGCGATTATATGTGCAGCAAACTCTTCGCCCGACATTTCACCGACGACGCGCCGATGACGAATTTCCCGGCCGGATGAGTCAAAAAATAATATAGCAGGAGGCCCATATATACCCAGGGATTGCATTAACTGGCTATCAACCGCATCGTTATCGGTAACATCGGCCTGCAGGGTCGCTACTCGATCCAGTGCCCTGAGAACCCCGGGATGCGTAAATGCATACCTTTCCATTACCTTGCAGGAGATACACCATTCGGCATAAAAGTCGAGCATCGTCGCCTGGTTTAATCGAACCGAGTTGGCAAGCGCCAGTTGCAGGCCCTGTTCACCTTTAATCTGCGCAAATAGGATGCGGTTTTCCTCACCGTTCGATATTGAGCCAGTCGCGGCACTCGTGACAATCCCCTTCAATGGCTTTATCAGGTCCTTACTACCCGAAGCCGCTCCGATTAAATATACGGCACCAGTAATCAGAAAAATAACACCAATGCCTTTACTTAACCTTTTCCAACCAGTGGCTGTTTCGGACAGTGAATCCAATGCACCCAAATAAATTGCCGAAGTGATAACCAGGGCGGCTATCAGCAACATAATGATATCGGTTGGCAGGAATCTTTCCAGCAGCCAGATCGCAAACGCCAGCATGACGACTCCGAATACCGCTTTTACCCGGTCCATCCAGAGCCCCGCGTGCGGTAGCAATTTTCCAGCCGAGGTTCCGACCAACATGAGTGGTACACCCATCCCGAGACCCAGTGCAAACAGCGCAAGGGCACCCAGTAGCCAGTCCTGGGATTGAGAGATGAAAATCAGGGCGCCGACCAGCGGTGCGGTTATACAGGGGCCGACGATAATAGCCGAGAAGCCTCCCATCAGTCCGACACCAATCAGGGTGCCCCCTTGTTGGCTATTACTCAGTGCGATAATCCGGCTTTGAATCGCGGCCGGCATTTGAATTTCATAAAAACCGAACATCGAAATCGCGAGTAATACGAATACCGTCGCGAAACTACTCAGTATCCAGGGATCCTGAAACCAGATCTGAATATTGAATTTGGCACCGTAGTAGCCGACGATGGCACCGATGATGGCGTAGGTGGATGCCATCGAAAGTACATAAACCAGTGACAAGGAGAAGGCCTTGCGGGTTGTAATTGACTCACCTTGACCTGCAATTATGCTGGACAGGATCGGAATCATCGGAAATACGCAGGGAGTAAAAGTAAGACCTATACCGGCTAGGAAAAAAAGACCAATAGCTATAAAGATATTACCGTTTAACAATAACTGGGCAAATTGGCCCTGTTCTGATACTGGTTGTGTGTCGGGTGTGGGCATCCGGCTTGTCGCAGCGCTCGATCCTGGCACCGAGCTGTCACCCTGGTTATCAAAAGAAGCCAGTTGAGGCCGTTGATCCGAAATATCGATCAGACCCGCGCCTTGATTAACATTCAAATATTTGCTGATCGGCGGATAACAGATACGATCTTCGACGCATCCCCGGTAGCTGTAGGCGATTGTATATAGATTACTGGCGTTGGTCTCTGAAGAGATCGGCAGGGAGACTTTTACCCGCTGATGGTATACCTCCATGCGACCAAAGAATTCATCATCTTTTAAATCACCGTCCGGCATGGCTATTGCGCCAAGGGCATGGCCGGCACCGCTTATGATCTCGAAGCTAAACTTGTCTCTGTATAAATAGGTACTCGGGTAGAGCCGAATGTCGGTCTGGATTATATTGTTACGGTCCATCCTGGCCGATAGCACGAATGCGGTATCGGGATGCGGAATTTCATCGCCATCACTGAGACCGATACTGTCGCCGAGAGACTGCAATAGTTCCAGCGCCTTGCTATCGGTAGAGACAGGAGAGACTTCGCTAGCCATGTTTTGACTGGAATTACCGGTAATCTCGGAGAGCAGAGCCTGTAACGCCGCGATACTTTGCGAATTTTCATTACTGACCTCGCCTGATTTTGCGACATAGGCAGTTGGCAGTATGCGGGCACTGGATCGGGTATTCAGGTTCAGAGTCTGGCTTAGCGGCGGATAGCAGACCCCTATGTCCGCGCATCCCTGGCCAGTGGCCTTGACGACGAGATTTAACGCTCCCAGGCTAGCCGACAATATCGGTAATACGATCCTGAGATTGCCGCGATATACTTCCATATCGCCAAAAAATTCATCATGCTTAAATATGCCATCGGGGATGATTGCGGTATCGAACCGCGCGTTGCCCGATTCAATCTGAAAATCAAATCGCTCACGATACATGTAGTAGCCCGGCGCTATATCATATTCCGCGACCAGGCGATCGCCCTCCATCCAGGCGACCAGGCTAAATGCCTGTTCGGGCGGCAATAGTTCGTCACTCTGCGCGACTAGCTGCGAGCTGCTAAACAATAATAAGAAAATTAGTAAGCCGAAGTGCAAGTGAGGGTATAACCGATTCAAAGCAGCTTTCATCGAGTTGCCTTTGATATCCAGTTCAAATAGTCCTGGTTGCCCGAGTCTATCGCGACGCGAAGAATTTCGGCCAGCGGGTAGGGATGGTTTTTGCGTATTTCTTTTTCCAATTGCTCAACCTTTTTTGCGGTTGTCTTGAGTAGCATTTGATGCTCGGTACCAGTCCTGGTTTCGCCTTTCCATAAGTAGATAGAGTGCATTTTCGGCAAAATGTTTACCGAGGCCACCAATTTTTTATCTAGCCAGGTTCGAGCCAGTTGTGCAGCCTCGTCGAAATCGGGCCAGCTTGTGATTACCAGATAATAATCGGACATGGTTTTCAGGTCAGAGTTTTGAGCAAATAATTATTACTTAAGGAACCTCTGATCAATTATGCCTTGAAACAATGATATGCTACTCATATATAGGCTGTATTGCTGTATCACCAGAGGGATAGTAAAGATTCAAATGCCGAATGTGTTTCATCCAGAGTTGTCACTTTCCGGTGCCGCACGGCGCGCAGTCTAGCCATAGAATAGTTATGTTTCCAGTCCTTACCATAATATTTTTGATCGTGCCGGTGGTTGAAATTTACCTGCTGATAGAAGTGGGGCAGATAATCGGTGCGTTATGGACCGCCTTCCTCGTTGTCCTAACTGCCGTTATCGGTGTGAGATTGCTTAAAATTCAGGGTATTTCAACCCTGATGCGAGCTCAAAATAAATTACAGACAGGCCAGATGCCAGCACAGGAAATGTTCGAAGGTATCGGCCTTGTGCTGGCGGGTGCTTTTTTACTGACCCCCGGTTTTTTCACCGATACGGTAGGGTTTATCTTGCTGTTTCCCCCGACCAGGGTCTGGTTGGTCAGCAAGGTTCTCACCAGGCTGATGGCTTCCGCCAGATTTTCTCAACACGGTGGATTAGATGGTTTTCATTATGAGTCCAACGTTCGGCAGAAAAAGCCTGAAACGGACGTTATAGAAGGTGTGAAATTTAAGCGCGAAGACTAGATTCCATACACTTAATCCTATTATCCCCCCCAAACCACTACTAACAAATTAATCCGATTCGCCTATTACAGGCTGATTTTGAGCTGAAAAAGTTCAATCGGCGATAAAAACAGCATTAATAGCTTGAAACACCCTTTTTATTCCCCATATCGCTTGACTAGCGGGAGTTGCTGAATATTATTGGCACTCACTAAATGCGAGTGCTAACTCGTAGCGAACTCTAACTGCCATCCTGCTAGGTCGGCAGGTAACTTTAAACTAAAAATTCTGGAGAATAGCAACAATGAAAATTCGTCCCTTGCATGATCGTGTGGTCGTCAGGCGTAAAGAAGAAGATACTACTAGCGCCGGCGGCATCGTGATCCCTGATTCCGCAGCCGAAAAGCCAAGTACTGGCGAAATACTCGCCACGGGCAACGGTAAGATCACCGACTCGGGTGAAGTGCGAGCCCTCGATGTCAAAGTTGGTGATACGGTTTACTTTGGTAAATATTCCGGGACTGAAATTAAGGTTGACGGCGAAGAACTGCTGATCATGCGCGAAGATGACATCATCGCTGTTGTTGAATAATTCATAAATTAAGAGGTTAATTCTCAATGAGTGCAAAAGAAATAAAATTTGGAGATGATGCGCGTTCGCGTATGATCAATGGCGTAAACATTCTGGCTAACGCGGTTAAGGTGACCCTGGGTCCCAAAGGTCGCAACGTAGTGATCGACAAGAGTTTTGGCGCACCGACTGTCACCAAGGATGGCGTGTCTGTTGCCAAGGAAATCGAGTTGGATGACAAGTTTGAAAACATGGGCGCCCAGATGCTCAAGGAAGTTGCTTCCCAGACCTCGGATATTGCCGGT
>JACZQS010000287.1 GCA_022545625.1 Pseudomonadota bacterium | reverse complement strand
TTACCTGTCCTATCTCTACCGCACCATGAACGCGGTCATCGCGCCGATGGCCGAGCTCTCAACCAGGCTGGTCCAGCCGTTGACGAATGGCACCATCATCGCCGCAAAAATCAGGAGCGGTAGCAGGCCAGCACGCAACAGGCGTAGTTTCTCCGCCATCGGAACATTACGTTCTTCTTTCGATAATACAGGCCCAAGCTCGGGTTGCAGTTTGCAGCGAATGGCGATATAGGCGATGAATATCGCTGCCATCATTAACCCCGGAATTACGCCGGCAAGCCACAACTGCCCCACGGGCTGGCGCGCTATCATCGCATACAGCACCAGTACTACCGAAGGCGGTACCAGGATTCCAAGCGATGACCCCGCCTGGATTACGCCGGTAACCATGCGTTTGTCGTAACCTCGCCGCAGCAATTCGGGCAGTGCTATCGTGGCGCCAATCGCCATGCCCGCGACCGATAGTCCGTTCATGGCCGAAACCAGCACCATTAATCCGATCGTACCGATCGCCAACCCACCGTGTATGCCTCCCATCCACACATGAAACATCCTGTATAGATCATCGGCAATCTTCGACTCCGACAGCACGTAGCCCATGAAGATAAACATCGGTAGGGTTAAAAGCGGATACCATTTCATCAGCTTCATTGCTGCCGTAAACGGGATATCCGATCCCCCTGTTCCCCACAAGGTTATCGCAGCGATGGCAGCCACCACCCCGATAGCACCGAAAACTCGCTGCCCGGATAACAGTAACAGCATCATCGAGGCAAACATCAAGAATGCTATCATTTCGTAGGACATCAGAGTTTTACCCCTCGAATCGTGGCGATGTCCTTGATCAGCTCGCAGGTCGCTTGCAGCAGCATCATGAAAATCCCGATACACATGACGACTTTTATCGGCCACATATAGGGTCGCCAGCTAGAATAACTGCGCTCCCAATATTGAACGGCGTACTGCGTGCTTTCGACCCCGCCATAAAGCAGCACTCCCAAATAAAAAATCAGGAAAAACACGGTAAAGGTATCAACCCAGGCTTTTTTCCGATCTGACCAGGGCGAGTAAAACAAATCCATGCGTACATTCGAGCCCAGTTGGATCGAATAGGGGCCACCCAAAATATAGTAAGCCACCATCGCAAACTGGGCGGTCTCCAGTGTCCATAACGACGGTAAAAAGAAGGTTTTGGAAATCGATGACCACAGCAATACCCCAACCATGACGAAAATTCCATACATCGCGACACGCCCGAGCCGGTAATTAACCGCTTCGACAAAGCTTACGTATTGGCTAAGAATTCGTGGCATGCTCGCAAACCAGTAACCACCGGGCACAAGCGGTATCGCTGTGAGGTGTCACAGGGGGCAGGTCAGCCGTGAATTCATGGATCATTCGCTTAAATGGAAACCACTCCGAATACAATTTTTTTAGTTATTTAATGTTCTTATTCCCGCCAACATCTTTTCCTATTTGAAAATGATTGTCAAGAGGATAGAGGTCAGGTTGAACATCCTCCATTGTTCCGATTGACATGCGGGGCTGACAGGCATTCTAATACCTGGATATACCCCCATCCGAGGACACTTCCATGACATCCGATCACCGCAAAAGGGGCATCCAGACCCAGGCGATTCATGCGGGTGAAAGACCCGATCCCACCACCGGCGCCTCGGCACCTAACCTGGTCATGTCGAGCACCTTTGTGGTCGACGAGGAAGTCAGTTTCTCGGCTAACAACCTTAGCGAGGATTCACCTTTCGTCTACACGCGCTGGGCTAACCCGACCACCAAACAGCTGGAACAAAAACTCGCGGTCCTGGAACAGGCTGAAGCCTGTGTTGCTTTTGCCTCCGGCATGGCGGCAACTGCTTCGGTCCTGCTCAGTCATTTGAGCAGCGGCGATCATCTGATTATCAGTAATACCAATTACCCCGGCACCGCCGAGTTCGCACGCGATACACTCAGTCGATTTGGGATTTCTGTAACCCCGGTCGATACAGCCGAGCTCGATAATATAAGCAACGCGGTACAGGACAATACACGCATGATCTGGATTGAATCGCCGTCGAACCCATTGCTGCGAATCTCCGATATCGAGGCCGCTGCGACTATCGCAAACCAACAGGGCGCGCTACTGGTGGTGGATTCTACCTTCGCCACCCCGATAGCCACCCGGCCACTGCAACTGGGTGCCGATCTGGTGATGCATTCGCTGACCAAGTACATCGGCGGACATGGTGACGCGATGGGAGGTTCGGTGTGTGGAAGGCAATCGTTGATAGGCCCACTACGCGGCGAAGCGCTGGTGCATTACGGGGGTGTGATCAGCCCGTTTAACGCCTGGTTAATTTTACGCGGCATCGCAACGCTGCCAATCCGGATGCGGTGTCACGAAGAGAACGCACTGAAAGTAGCCGCCTTTCTGGAGACTCACCCCGACGTTGAGAAGGTGATATATCCGGGCCTGGCGTCGCATCCCCAACACCGGCTGGCCACGCGTCAAATGGATAATTTTTCGGGCATGATTTCGTTTCGTACGGCCAACCCAAAACAGGTTGCCGAACGCATGATGCAGAAACTGGAGGTGATTCATTATGCCGTTTCGCTGGGCCACCATCGCAGCCTGGTATACCTGATGCAAACCGCCGACTTGATCGAGTCGTCCTATCGGCTGGACGGCGAAGAACTGGAGAGGTATCGCGACAGCGCCGGCGAGGGCATTTTTCGGCTGTCGGTCGGACTCGAAGATGCCGGTGATCTGATTACCGATCTGGAACAGGTTCTGCAATAGATGGCAGCACAGAAAAAAGGGCATGAGCCCGCAAGCTGCGTGATTCGAACGTTGATTGTGATTTACGCGTGTGGGAGGGACTTTGGCACGTTTTCGAATTTTATGATGATATACCCGAGGCTGCGCAGTCGATCCGGGAGATGGCCGACTTCATCGGGGCTCATTCGAGCTGAGCCACAATCTCCCGATTGACCTGCCAGTAACCGCTACCCTTATGTTTCACCTGCTGGCCAGTCCAGGCATGCAATGCCGGCAGGGCGTGAAATGGTATCGATGCCTGGTAGTGATGCTCGGCGTGATAGGGCATATTCCAGGCGAGGAAATTCAACAGCGGCGCGGTATAAGTAGTGCGTGAGTTCTGCAGCATGTTGTCGCTCAGATCACAGCCACTGTGCTCGGCGAGCAGAAACAGGCGCAAGAAAGGTTGCCCGATTAGTGAGGGTAATACCCAGTACCACCAGACCCAGTCTGCGCTGTACAGCAGGCTGAGGATCAAAATGGCCAGGTAAGCGCCAAGGTGCCAACGCGCCTCGGTGATAATTTTTGCGTGATCCTCTCCGTCAAGATAAGATTCATCGACCAACCCTATCGCATGCCGATAGATCATGCGGATATTATTGCGCCAAACTGGCAACCCGCTAACATGCAATAACCAGGATAGCCACGAGTCTGGTTTCTTAACAATCAA
>JACZQS010000030.1 GCA_022545625.1 Pseudomonadota bacterium | reverse complement strand
CTCGACAGGCTTAGCTTCGACTGGCTTCGACTCAGCGGTTTTGGATTCAACTGGTATCGACTCTACCGAGCTGGACTCTTCCCTACCGGTTGTAGTCGAATCTGAAAGCCCATCTCGTGACTCACCATTGACTGCCCTACGACTGCGTTTTGGAGATGACGGTTTAGATTTGCTCGCCTTATCCTGCGACTCCTGTGGTTTTTTATCGCTGGTCTCTTTAGAAGCGGCGGTCGATTGTTCTGGTTTATCAGCCCGACTATCCCTGGGTCGTCGATTGCCCGACCTGTTCTGGCGATTACCTCGTGATTTTTGGGGCCTGGGCTGTCTGGATTCGCCGCTTTCCGCTTTTTTACCAGAACTTTGATCGGTATCTGAGTCTTTAGCGGCCTGCTGATTTTCACTTGCCACGGTCTTTTTTGCGGTGTTACTACGGTTACGGTTCGCATTACCGCGATACCTACCACGGCGGTTTCGACTGGTGTTGCGATTTCCACGATTTTGACCGCTGGACACTTCCACCAGACTTTCCTGTGGGCTCTCACTACTTCCTAGTATCGCTGAAATCAGTTTGCGGACAATACCAGGCTCCTTACTTGCCTGTTTTTTGGTCGCCGATGGTGGTTTCAGTCCCGGTGGTTCAACATGTTGCACGGCAGGAACTTCACTGGGAGTGGATTGACGACTGCTAAGCTCAACCGGGTCGATGCTTTCGTCTTCAGTTGTGAGTTCGTAGGATTTCTTGTAATTTGATTCGTGTCGATGAGTATCTCCCTCCTTGACTCGTTCGATCAGGTAATGAGGCGTTTCTAACCCGGGGTCGGGAATCACGACCACCTTTACATTGTGGCGCTGCTCAATACCATCAATTTTGTCGCGTTTTTCGTTCAACAGGTAAGTGGCGCATTCGACCGGAATTTTCGCCAGTATTTTACCGGTGCTGTCTTTTAATGATTCCTCTTCCAGTAAACGCAGTACCGCCAGGGACAGGGATTCGATGTCCCGAATGGTACCTTGACCGCTACAACGCGGGCAAACAATTTGACTTGATTCTCCGAGGGAGGGGCGGAGTCGCTGGCGTGACATTTCGAGCAGGCCGAACCTGGATATGCGTCCGATTTGAACCCTGGCTCGATCATCATATACAGCACTTCGCAGTCTCGATTCGACTTCACGTTGATTTTTGTTTTGCATCATGTCGATAAAATCGATCACGATAAGTCCACCGAGATCGCGTATTCGCAACTGGCGGGCGATTTCATCAGCGGCTTCCAGATTGGTTAGTTTGGCCGTATCTTCTATATCGCTGCCCTTGGTGGCGCGTGCAGAATTGATATCTATAGAAGTCAGTGCCTCGGTATGATCGATGACAATAGCGCCACCGGAGGGTAGGGTCACCTCGCGAGAAAATGCGGATTCGATCTGGTTTTCTATTTGAAAGCGATTGAATAAAGGCAGTTTGTCGTCAAACTTCTTTAGTTTATTCAACGAGTTAGGCATAACCATCGACATGAAGTCATGCGCCTGCTGGTAAGCCTCTGGTGAATCTATGATGATTTCACCGACATCGGATCGGTAGTGATCGCGCAGCGCGCGTATTACTATGTTCGACTCCTGGTATATCAGGAATGGGGCCTTTTTAGCGGCCGCGGCTTTTTCAACTGCAATCCACACCTGGCTGAGATAGTCGAGGTCCCATTGCATTTCTTCGCTAGAACGCCCAACGCCAGCGGTTCGAACAATGACGCCCATGCCTTCCGGCATGTTAATTTCCGACATTACCTTTTTAACCGAATCGCGGTCTTCGCCTTCGATACGCCGGGATACGCCACCTGCCCTGGGGTTCTGTGGCATTGCAACCAGGAAACGACCGGCGAGGCTGATGAAACTGGTAAGCGCGGCACCCTTGTTGCCGCGTTCTTCTTTTTCGATCTGGACGACTATTTCCTGGTCGACTTTAATAGCATCCTTGATATTCAGCTTGCCATTATCATCCCTGGCGTTTTCCTTGAAATAAATCTTGGAGATTTCCTTGAAAGGTAAAAATCCATGCCGTTCTGCGCCGTAATTTACAAATGCGGCTTCGAGACTGGGCTCGATGCGGGTTATTTTGCCTTTGTAAATATTAGATTTTTTCTGCTCTCGGGATGGAATCTCGATGTCTAGATCGTACAGGCGTTGGCCATTTACCATGGCCACCCGTAGTTCTTCCGCCTGTGTGGCGTTGATTAAAATACGTTTCATGTGTAATTCTGCCTGGAATAAGAGGCTTATTACTGGTCATTTCAAGCTTGTCTGAATTATTTATCGGGTGTCCCGTATAGCTGGCTAATTGTTGCCGCACGGGATCGTTTGAACTGCTTATCAGTTCAATGCTTTTGATCAGAAAATAGCTGTAAAATAGACTGTACATAAGCCGGGATCAGTAAATTTTGTCCTGAATTAAACCGCTGTGATAGGAGGTTTCTAGGAACTACTCTTAGTTAGAAAACAAATATCTATTTGATTTGCTTCCTATAAAAAACCATTTTGGTAGTGTATTGCCCATGAATTAGGCAGTACAATGCTACGCCCTAAAATATAACACATTTTCACAGTGCTGCCATCATTTGAATACCAATTCCTCACAAAAATCTAAAATTAGCTTTATCGAAGTCGGTGCGGCCCAGGTCGATCAGAGGCTGGATAACTTTTTGCTTAAAACTCTGAAAAGTGTACCAAAAACGCGGGTATACAGGATCATCCGTAAGGGTGAGGTACGGGTCAATAAAAAACGCTGTAAACCCGATTATAAATTGGGTATCGGTGATCGCATCAGGATACCGCCTCTCAGGCTCGGACAGCAGCACGATCCGAATACCTATATTCCAGCTGGCCTGATCGAGAGTATCGAGCAAGCTGTGCTATTCGAAAATAAGCACCTGCTGGTGATCGATAAGCCTGCTGGCCTGGCGGTACACTCGGGGTCGGGTATCAGTTTCGGAGTCATCGATGTCATGCGGCGTATTCGACCGGAAACTGAGATAGAACTTGTGCACCGCCTGGATCGCGATACCAGTGGATGCCTGTTATTAGCCAAACATCGGCAGTCGTTGCTAGAAATGCAGGGTTGTTTACGGGACAATGCGATCGGAAA
This sequence comes from Pseudomonadota bacterium, assembly GCA_022545625.1. Lineage (GTDB taxonomy): Bacteria > Pseudomonadota > Gammaproteobacteria. The sequence goes on along the minus strand of JACZQS010000030.1, from coordinate 9,222 downwards.
ATTTTACCTGGCAGTTGTTAAGGGTCGCTGGCCCGAGCACAAAACGGAAATTGGTCATGCGTTGAAGAAAATCACCCTGGCCAGTGGCGAACGTCGAGTTCATGTAGATTCAACAGGCCAGAAAGCACTGACCAGGATTATTCATATCACGCCTGGCGAGGAATATAGCCTGCTGTCGGTTCAATTATTAACGGGTCGCACGCATCAAATTCGTGTTCACTGTCAGGCCGAAGGCCACGAGTTGGCAGGCGATACAAAATACGGAGATGCGAATTTTAACAAGTTGATGCGAAAGCGGGGTATCAAGCGCCTGATGTTACACGCGAGTCGCCTCGAATTACCACATTCCAGGTTCAGTACTGAGATTGTTATCAATGCAGAATCACCAGATTTGTTCAAGCGCCTGATAGAAGCTCATGCATAAGGTCTTCAAAAAACAGGTCTTACTCATCCTGACCCGGCGGCAAATTGGCATATTATAGACTACAGTATGTATGAAGAATCTCACTTGTGGCGATTAACACCGCGTATTTATTCAACCACTTATTTGAAATCCAGTCGCTGGATTGGCGAGAACACCGATGTCTGACATCAACGATAAAACAGATTACGAATCAATTGTGCAACGACTGGCATTCGCTGCTATCAATGAACAAAGGCGTTCACGTCGCTGGCGTATATTTTTTCTGTTCCTGACTTTCGCTTACTTAACAGTTGTCGGTATAGCATTAACGGGAAGTAGTGGTGGTCTCGGTGACAGTCAATTGTCAGACGAGGGTAAACACACTGCGCTGGTGCGGATGGTGGGCCTGATCTCGTCGGGTGAAAAATCGGGCGCCGATACTGTGATTGCCGGGCTGGAGTCGGCATTCGAACACGAAGAAACGGTGGGCGTAATTCTTGAAATCAATTCCCCTGGTGGATCACCGGTACAGGCCGCCTATATCTATGATGAGATTAAGCGCCTGCGTCGCGAGCACGAGTCGATACCGTTATACGTTGTGGTTTCTGATATCGCAGCGTCGGGCGGTTATTTTGTTGCGGCCTCGGCAGACCAAATTTATGTCAACAAATCCAGCCTTATCGGGTCGATTGGCGTGCGCATGGATAACTTCGGATTTGTCGAGTTGATAAACAAGCTCGGAATCGAACGTCGGTTGCTGACTGCCGGAGATAACAAGGGATTGTTCGATCCTTTTTTACCCGAGGATGCAGGGCAAAAAGCCCACCTTCAACAAATGTTGAATGAAGTTCATCAGCACTTCATCGACGCAGTCAAACAGGGGCGCGGTGAGCGGCTTTCGCAGCAGGCCGATTTGTTTAGCGGATTAATCTGGACCGGAGAAAAGGCGATCGAACTGGGTTTGGTTGATGATTACGGTACTACCAATAGTGTTGCCAGGGATGTAATCAAAGCTGAAATAATCGTTAATTTTACACCCCGGGGCAATCTGATTGACAGGATTGCCGAGCGCATTGGTGCAGTGATTGCCCAGCAGTTAGAGACCTACTTCGTATCGAAAATCAAATGACCGTAATTCCGGCGTTTTCCAGCATGCTGACCAAACGAATTAAAGGTAGTCCGATCAATGCAGTTGGATCGTCACCCCGCTGGTGATCGAATAGCACCGCACCGTATTCCTCCGATTTAAAACTTCCGGCACATTGGTAGGGTTGTTCAACCTGCAGGTAGTGGTTTAGCTGTTGATCACTCAAGCGACGGAATTTGACCTCGCAGAGGATATCGTCAATTTCCGAAAATGCGCTCGATGCCTGCATCACGCACAGGCCGGTGTGAAAAATAACAGTCTCTCCCTGGGCTGCCTTCAATTGCTTCAAGGCGTTTTCCGGGCCACTGGGCTTTCCCAGAATTTGATCTCCAAGCAGGGCGCATTGATCTGATCCGATGACGACCGCTTCTGGAAACTGGCTGCTAATCGCCCGGGCTTTTTGCTCAGCCAGCCGACAGACATATGCCCCGGCAGATTCGCCGGCCTGGCGGCTTTCCTCTATCTCCGGTGCGTGGCACTCAAAGGGCAGGTTCAGTCGCTCTAGTAAGGCCTTGCGGAACGGAGAACTGCTAGCCAGAATTATGGGTGCTTGCAATAGATTTCCTGAATGAAAGATAGATACGAAACCCGGGTTGGCTACCCGGAATTAACCCCCCGACCCACGGGCCAGCGGAAGTTCAGTATAGCCGCAACCTTATCTAAATCCATGAAAACTGTTTCTATTAGGCATGGACAAGTTTAATCGTATCCCTGTAAAATAGCCGGTTGATGCGGGAAAAACTACGACGCCATTATCAGATTCAAAAGGAAGTGTCTCGAGGCGGTAAATTCCAGGGTAAAATTGAGCTTGCTGATCTAAGCCGATTGTCAGAATTTTTACTCTCGGGTCAATCAGATATTCTGGTCGAGTTCAGTTTTAGGCAAAGTGATTATGACGTACCGATGGTGGAAGGCCGACTGCAGGCTCGATTGACGGTCGAGTGCCAGCGTTGCCTTAAGGCAATGGAGATACCGTTACAAATCGAATTAAAGCTATTGGTCAGTCCAACTGATTCCGAGGTCGTGGAATCAAGCCTCGATACAGTTTTTAGCGAGAATGGATCAGTAGATATTTTCAAAATGGTAGAAGATGAATTAATTCTCGGATTACCACTGGTAGCATTGCACGATGATGTAGCGTGTAACGAATTTTGGCAAACTCAGGAGGAAAATCCTGAACAGGCCACAAAGGAAAACCCGTTTTCGGTATTAGCTAAACTGAAAACTACTCATTGAATTCGCGGTACCAGGGATGGGCACTACCCACAGGCCGAGCAGGTACCAATTAACATTTATATCCGGAGAGATACATGGCTGTTCAAAAAAGTCGCAAGACGCCGTCCAAACGTGGCATGAGACGATCGCACGATGCGCTTACGAGTGCGACCCTGTCGGTTGAGCCAAGCACGGGAGAAACCCATCGCCGTCATCACGTTAGCGCTGATGGTTATTATCGTGGGCGCAAAGTGATTGCAGATAAAGTTATCGATGATGACGAATAAATCAGGAATAACTTCTTATTGAATACGGGCGGCCTATCCGCCCGTATTTATTTACGACATTTAAATAATGGATCCAAAAATCATCGCGTTGGATGCAATGGGGGGCGATCACGGTCCCAGTGTTACTGTTCCTGCGGCGAAAATGGCTTTGAATGAGATTTCCAACATCCAGCTGGTGCTGGTGGGTGATCAGGTTCGGCTGGGTGCCGAGATGGAAAAGCTAGGGCTGTCAAACGAAACCCGCATCCGTATTCAGCATGCCTCTGAAGTGGTAACGATGGATGAGGCCGCGGTGTTGGCGCTAAAAAAGAAAAAGGATTCATCGATGCGGGTTGCGATCAATCTGGTCAAGGAGAACAAGGTTCAGGCTTGTGTGAGTGCCGGTAATACGGGTGCGCTGATGGCTACTAGTAAGTATGTGTTGAAAACCATTTCTGGGATTAACCGTCCAGCGATCTGTACCATCTTGCCCTCGATGACCGGTCATACATTGATGCTCGATCTGGGTGCTAATCTTGAATGTACCCCGGAGAATTTGCATCAATTTGCGATTATGGGCTCGGTATTGGCGCAGTCGGTAGATGGCATGGAAAATCCGACCGTTGGCTTATTGAATATCGGATCCGAAGCAATCAAGGGCAATGAAAGTATTAAAAAAGCGAGCCAGCTGATCGCATCAAGTGGGCTCAACTACTATGGTTTTGTCGAAGGTGATGATATTTACAAGGGTACTGTGAACGTGGTTGTTACCGATGGCTTTGTCGGTAATGTTTCGCTCAAAACTGGTGAGGGCCTGGCAGCACTGGTCAACCAGATACTGCAGCGCGAGTTCAAGAAAAATCTAATCACCAGGATAGCGGCAATAATTGCGTTGCCGGTATTACGGAATGTGGCTAAAACCCTGGATCCCAGGCGTTACAACGGTGCCAGCCTGCTTGGTCTGAATGGTATCGTCGTAAAAAGTCATGGCAGTGCGGACACCAGTTCGTTTTTTAATGCGATTAAAATTGCTAGTATGGAGGTTGAAAAGGATGTGCCTCAACGAATATCGCGAGTCGTAGAGTCATATCTAACCCAAACCGGGGAAGTTCACGCATGACCTATGCCCGAATTATTGGTACCGGCGGCTACCTGCCTGAAAATATCATGACCAATAGTGATCTGGAAAAGATCGTAGACACAACGGACCAGTGGATTCAGGAACGTACCGGTATCGAGCAGCGACACATTGCTGTCGAAGGCCAGACCACGGTTGATCTTGCCGAAGCCGCATCCCGACTGGCGATAGAATCTGCCGGAATCAGTGCACAGGATATCGATTTAATTATCATTGCAACTTCCACACCTGACAAAATTTTCCCCAGTTCAGCCTGCATTTTACAGGCGAGGCTCGATATCCATGGTTGTCCCGCTTTCGATATCCAGGCGGTTTGTACCGGTTTTATCTACGGTCTCGCGATCGCGGAAAAATTTATCAAGACCGGCAGCAGCAAAAATGCCCTGGTAGTCGGCGCAGAAATATTTTCGAAGATTCTGAACTGGGAGGATCGAGCCACCTGTGTTTTATTTGGTGATGGCGCGGGCGCGGTTGTATTGGCGGCAAGTGAGGAAACCGGTATTCTATCGACGCACATTCACGCCGATGGCAAGTACGAAAACCTGCTGCGCGTCCCCTATGGTATTGCCGACGGATATGACCAGGTTAAAGCCGGCAAAGCTTTTGTAGAAATGAAAGGCAATGAAGTATTTAAAATGGCGGTTAACACGCTCGGTCGGATTGTTGACGAAACGCTAGCGGCCAATAACATGATGAAATCTGATATCGACTGGCTGGTGCCGCATCAGGCCAATATTCGTATCATTACTGCTACTGCTAAAAAATTGAAGATGTCTATGGACCAGGTTGTTGTGACTGTGCATAAACACGGTAATACTTCAGCCGCATCGATTCCGCTGGCACTCGATGTTGCGGTACGAGACGGGCGTATCAAGGAAAACGAATTACTATTGTTCGAAGCCTTTGGCGGCGGCTTTACCTGGGGTTCAGTGTTAGCACGTTTTTAGTATCTTTAACTAACAGGGATGGATTACAGGTAGCAGGATCGCTGTTTTGCTATAAATCGATCGAGCGAGAGTTCCACTATGATCACTGTCCTGTTAACCGATGACCACGAGTTGGTAAGAACCGGGATTCGACGCCTGCTGGAAGATAGCAAGCAGGTGGAAATTGTTGGCGAAGCCGACTGCGGTGAGGATAGCCTGCAATTAGCTCAAAGCCTTAAACCAGATGTGATCCTGATGGATGTAAACATGCCTGGCATTGGCGGAGTCGAGGCCTGCCGACGTATTTTGCAACGCAATCCGAAGCAGAAAATCATCGTCCTTACGGTACACAATGAACAGACATTTCCGAAACGTTTATTGGAAATCGGTGCCAAGGGATATTTAACCAAGGAATGCGGGGTCGACGAGATGATCAAGGCGATCAAGCAGGTAAACTCGGGCGGTTCGTATATCGCATCCAGTATAGCCCAGCAACTGGCCCTGTCCCTGTTACCAGGCAATGATGTCAACCCAATCGACAGGCTGTCCCGTCGCGAGTTCCAGGTGATGTTAATGATTTCCCAGGGTCTAACCAATTTGGAGATTTCGGATAAGTTATGCCTGAGTCCCAAAACCATCAGCACCTATCGATTGAGGGTGCTTGAAAAACTCGACGCGCATAATGAAGTAGATTTAATTAAAATTGCGGTGGAGCAGGGTATGGTTGAATTTGCCCATTCCGGATGAGTAGTGGACGGAGTGATTGCCTGTCGCCGATGCCAACGTTTGACAGCGTACAGGGCAGCCGTTCGCCAGGAATTCCCTGATTATTACTGTTTGCCAGTCGATTCGTTTGGTGATCCGTCTGCGCGATTGCTAATCGTCGGACTTGCGCCAGGCAAGCATGGCGCAAATGCTACCGGAAGGGCATTTACCGGGGACGCATCGTCTAGATTTTTGTTTGAGACCCTGCACAAATTTGGCTTTGCCAATAAAGCGAATTCAGTCTCGCTCGATGATGGCGTCAGACTCAAGTTTTGTCGCATTACCAATGCAGTGAAATGTTTGCCGCCAAAGAATAAGCCCTTGAATCGGGAAATAAACCAGTGTAATCGTTTTTTACGCCAGGAAATTAAAATCCTGTCGGCGGGTTCGATTATTCTCGCGCTGGGTACAATTGCCCACAAGGCGGTGCTAAAAGCGCTCGATTTGCCGCAAAAACAATATCGCTTTGCACATCATGCGCGCCATCAGTTAGCCGTTGGGCTGAGCCTGATAGATTCCTATCACTGTAGTCGATATAACACCCAAACCCGGCGTCTGACCGTAGAAATGTTTGAACGGGTATTCGCCGATATTAGACTAGAACTGGGTCATGACTGACGATCAAGCATTCGACCATCGGTCTTTCCTGAAGACAGTCAGCACTATGCCGGGTGTTTATCGAATGATAGACAGTCAGCAGAAGGTAATTTACGTCGGCAAGGCTAAAAATTTGAAGAATCGTCTGGCGAGTTATTTTCGTAAAAGCGGGTTGTCGACAAAAACACTTTCGCTGGTTAGGAATATTCATCGCATTGAAGTCATTAACACCCGTACCGAAAGTGAGGCTTTGTTACTCGAAAACGATTTGATCAAAAACCTGAATCCCCGGTATAACATTTTATTTCGAGACGATAAGAGCTATCCATATATTTGCCTGACCAACCATAAATTTCCGCGGCTCAAGGTCTACCGGGGTAAAACAGATAGCCGTAAAGGAACCTTTTTTGGGCCATTTCCGAGCGCTGGATCTATTCGGCATACGATCAACCATGTTCAGCGAATATTTCAATTGCGTAACTGTGAAGATTCGACGATGAAAAATCGCAGTCGCGCCTGTTTGCAATATCAGATCAACCGCTGTACAGGTCCCTGCGTCGGCCATACCGATGAACAAAGCTATCAAAAACAAATTGAACAGGCGAGATTGTTTCTACGCGGTGAGAGCGACATGCTGATCAATCAGCAGGTCGAATTAATGGAGCAATATTCGCAGCAGCTCGACTTTGAAGGCGCCGCCCGGATTCGCGACAAGATCGAAATGCTGAGGCGGGCTACCGAAAAACAGTACGTAACTGGATTTAGTACCGATATCGATATTCTCGCCTGCGAAGTACAGCAGGATGTCTGTTGTATCCAGTTATTTATGATTCGTAATGGTACCTCACTCGGAAACAAGCCCTTCATCAACCGGGTCAAGCTTGACGCCAGTTCAGCAGAACTGATCGAAACTTTTATCATTCAGCATTATTCTCGTCATCCGATACCGAACGAAATCATCGTCAGCCATGAGTTACCAAACCGGGCTTTAATTTTGAGGACTCTGAGCCAGTTGTCGAATACTAAAGTACGTCTTAGCAGCGCGGTACGAGAAAAGCGCAGGCATGCCCTTGAAAGCGCGCTAAACAATGCAAAGCAGGCGTTGGAAAGTTATCTGTTATCAGCCAGCCACCTCAATAAACGATTTCAATCATTGATCGAGGAGTTGCAACTGGATCGAGCACCAGAGCGGATCGAGTGTTTTGATATCAGCCATACCATGGGTGAATCGACCAGGGCATCCTGCGTCGTATTTGGACAGGAAGGTGCGATCAAGTCCGAATACCGTAGTTATAATATCAAGGATATTCAGGGTGGCGATGATTACGCCGCAATGAGGCAGGTCCTCGAGCGTCGTTACAGTAAGCGCCAACACTCGGCTGAACTGTTACCAGACCTGGTATTCATCGATGGTGGCAAGGGACAATTGCGTTCCGCGCTCGAGGTTTTCGAATCTTTGAATCTTTTCACTACCAAGCATAATTTACGTGTGCTGGGAATTTCCAAAGGTCCCAAGCGAAAATCGGGATACGAAGAAATCATCGACGAAAACTACGCCGTATTGCCGATCAAAATGGATTCCCCGGCCTTGTTGTTAATTCAGCAGATCCGCGACGAGGCGCATCGATTTGCTATCACCGGACACCGCAGGGCCAGGGCAAAAAAACGCAATACTTCGCGTCTCGAGCAAATTATCGGCATCGGAGCGAAAAAGCGCCAATTGTTACTCAATAAATTTGGTGGGTTACAAGGTGTACAGGGCGCTGGGATCGAAGAACTAATGCAAATCAAGGGGATTAATCGAGAGACCGCACAGGTGATTTATGATACTTTTCACGGTTAAATTTATCGATGGACTCCGATGAAAGTTACCATACCTACCGCTGTCACCCTGTTCCGAATTTGCCTGATACCGCTTTTCGTACTGGTCTTTTACCTGCCGTTTGCCTGGTCGAATATCGTTGCCGCTGCAATATTCGGCCTTGCCAGCCTTACCGACTGGATCGATGGTTACCTGGCGCGCGCCTTAAAGCAGGAATCGCCGTTTGGTGCCTTTCTTGACCCGGTGGCCGATAAGTTGATGGTGGTTGTCGCAATCGTATTACTGGTTGAAGCCCATCCGAGTATTTACGTTGCATTACCCTCAATTGTAATAGTTGCCAGGGAGATCTCGATTTCCGCTTTGCGTGAATGGATGGCCGAACTGGGCAGTAGCACAAAAGTTCAGGTTTCTTTTATCGGCAAGGCAAAAACAACCACGCAGTTAATTTCGCTATTATTTATGATATATAGCGAGCCATTCATGGGATTACCCATTTTTGAAATTGGTCTTCTGGGCTATTACGCGGCCGCTATTTTGACTATTTTTTCGATGGTAATATACCTCAGGGCTGCCTGGCCGGTAATAGTTAAAAATGGTTGAAACACAAGCCTGTGGTGCGCTTGACAGTTTAAAGTGAATCTATAGAATAGCGGCTCTTTTGCGGGAATAGCTCAGCTGGTAGAGCACAACCTTGCCAAGGTTGGGGTCGCGAGTTCGAATCTCGTTTCCCGCTCCAGTTTTCGGGCTTCGATTCAATCGAGGCCTTTTTACATATTGAAGAAGTATATTAAAAGACGCTTAATAGATACGTCCGGAATTGGCTGGGTGGCAGAGTGGTCATGCAGCGGCCTGCAAAGCCGTGTACGGCGGTTCGATTCCGCCCTCAGCCTCCATTTTTCCTTTTTTGAGGTGTGCCTAAACCCCTGTTATACAACAGATTTCA
>JACZQS010000286.1 GCA_022545625.1 Pseudomonadota bacterium | reverse complement strand
TTCTGGCACCCAGGCCAACCAGGCGGTGTTTTTCGCACTGTTAAAACCGGGTGATAGCGTGCTTAGCCTGAACCTGGCGGCCGGGGGTCACCTCAGTCATGGCGCCGCACCGAACCTGTCGGGCCGGTGGTTTGATTCACATCATTATGGGGTCGACCGGGAAACCGGGCTAATCGACTACGACGAAGTCGAACGCCTTGCCGGAGAGGTTCGCCCCAAACTACTGATCGCTGGAGGTTCGGCCTATCCGCGCGCATTCGAATTCGAACGCATGAGCCATATCGCGAAATCGGTCGATGCGTTGTTCCTGGTCGATATGGCGCATTTTGCCGGGCTGGTCGCGGCCGGCGCACACCCGTCGCCGATCCAGCACGCCGATATCGTCACCTGTACCACCACCAAGACGCTGCGGGGTCCGCGTGGCGGATTGATCCTGTCGCGCGATATGGAATGGGCGAAAAAACTACAGTCCGCGATATTTCCCGGTGTGCAGGGCAGCCTGCACAGCCAGATCATCGCGGCCAAGGCCGTCTGCCTCGGCGAAGCGCTCGGTGATGATTTCAAGCGCTATGGCCAGCAGGTGGTTGCGAATGCGCAGACGCTGGCACAGGTGTTGATCGATAAAGGAGTCAAGCTTGTCAGCGGCGGTACCGATACACACATGGTGCTACTCGATTTTTCGGCCAGGAATCTTAGCGGCCAGCAAGTTCAGGATACCCTGGCTAAAGCCAATATTACCTCGAACAAGAATCCCGTTCCGTTTGATTCGGTGAAGCCCTCCGAGTGGGTCGGGTTGCGGCTCGGGGTATCGGCGGCGACCACGCGCGGTCTCGGCAAAGCAGAATTTGAAATCCTTGGAAGCATTATTGGCGAATTGATAGAGAATGCCGACGATGAAAAACAGGGTCTTATCGACGAAAGCCGCAAGCAGGTTCTGGCGCTATGCGAGCGCTATCCGATTTACTAGCACCCTAGTTATAAAGTTCGGGGTTATCAGCACCCTGCGCGGGAGGTAAATTGCCGCGCCTTCCATTTCGAAATGAATGGGGGTAATCTTGAAATAATTGCACAGTATCACCAGGTATTTTTTAAGCATTTTTCTCTTCTGATAATTAATCCGGTAGCCATGCAATGATCGCCGGCAACTGAATATTACTCGAATATCCAGAACTGATTCAGTCTTACCGGAGTTTTTCATTCCCCTTCAATTCGGATAATTAAACGATTACTGGCAGGTTCTCCAGGCCGATACTGGATGTTGTCCCCGTACTCTAGCGGTGTAGAATAGAGACGCTTAAACAAAGTATAAAAATCTGCATGATATTTACCTACGACCCAATACTGGTCATTTTCTCGGTTATTGTTGCGATTTTTGGCGCCTACACCTGCTTTGATCTTGTTATACGGATACGCAAAAGCGAAAAGGCAGTCAACAAGACTTTGCTGATGGGTGCTGCATTCGCGATAGGCGGCAGTATATGGTCGATGCACTTTGTCGCGATGCTGGCGGTCCAACTGCCAATTATTATTCGCTACGACCTGTTGATGACATTGATATCGGGGCTGGTATCGGTACTGATGACCGCGGTGGCGTTGCTGATCGTGTCTACTGGTACCTACAGCTTCAAACGAATTGTTGTTGCTGGCATCATTATGGGCCTAGGCATTTCAAGCATGCACTACGTCGGCATGGCGGCTATCCGGGGAAATTGCAATATTTCTTACTCATATGTATGGGTTGCTATCTCAATCGGCATCGGTATGGCCGCATCGACAGCATCTCTCTGGTCGGCAATGGCGCTGCACGGTGTCTGGCGCAGGATAGTAGCCGCCCTGGTGATGGGAATTTCGATTTCAGGCGTCCATTATACCAGTATGGCGGGCACTACATTTTTGGCGATCGATAAAGCGATAATATTTTCGCAACCGATACTCAGCCCTTTCAGCCTCGGCCTGGTAACCGCCATCTCAACTTTTATTATTCTGGGAGGTGCACTATTAACCCTGGTGCCTGGTCGTAAGTTGGGCTCTGTTAAAGGCGATCAAAAAGGAAACCACCACGCGGATGCTGACCTTCAATTGACCGATACCGGACATCTAACCGAGCCCGGGATAACCGAGCCAGACTTTCATATTGATAAATTGCCGGTTCTCAGAAACCAAAAAACCTATTTCGTCGACATAGCGGATGTCGTCAGCGTTAGCGCAGACGGTCATTACACGACGGTTCAAAGCAAAGACAACGAATATCATTTTTGCAGTCATTCGCTCAGCCGTGTCGAAGAGGTACTGGATCCGCAGGTTTTTCTTCGAGTTCACCGCAGCCATATCGTAAACCTGAACCATGTCGAGAGTTTTGAACGTCAACATGACAAGGGTCTGGTCTTCATGTGTGGAGATGAAGGAAGACCGATACCGGTCAGCCGTACAAATATAGGAAAATTGCAAAGCGTGCTTGGTATTTAGGGTTATCTAATGGGGCGGGGAACCGTGTCCCAGACACATTACCGCCAGATTTAAAGTCCGATGCTGTCTTATTTCATGCAACTGAGGCGTATTTCGTGCGCCAGTCGCTTGATTCGTGCATTACCAATTGCTGCATTCCCCGCAAGACTCCTACAATGATCTCTTGTGGTCTGTGACACCACGTGAAAAATATTATAACTGCAGGAGGTCCCGACAATGATTCCCCCATCGTTCCAATATCACGCCCCAGGCTCAGTTGATGATGCGATAGCCTTGCTGAGTCAATACGGTGACGAAGCAAAACTACTGGCTGGCGGACACAGCCTGCTGCCTATGATGAAACTTAGATTTGCAGAACCTGAACACCTGGTCGATATCAACAACATTGAATCGCTAAAGGGCATTCGCGAAGAAAACGGTGAAATCGTAATAGGTGCGATGACCTCCGAGAATGCGTTGATAAAATCAGCACTGTTACAGAAGAAATGTCCGATACTACCCGAGGCGGCACGCTTAATTGCCGACCCCCAGGTACGAAATCGTGGCACGATCGGAGGGGATATCGCGCATGGCGACCCCGGCAACGATCACCCGGCGATAATGATGGCGCTCGAAGCCACCTTCACCCTGGTAGGACCCAGCGGCTCGCGCCAGGTAGCCGCTAACGATTTTTACCTGGGCACCTTTTACACTGCGCTGGAAGCGGACGAAATTCTGACTGAAATTCGTTTTGCTCCTCAATCTCCCAATACCGGTGCCTCGTATCATAAATTGAAACGTAAAACCGGCGACTTCGCCACTGCCGCCGCTGCAGCGGTGATCGAAATGTCTGGAGAAACTTGCCAAAGAGCACGAATTGCATTGACCAATCTTGGGCCGACTGCTCTTAGGGCCAGTGACGCCGAGGCTGTATTAGAGGGTCAGGTCATCACCGATGAACTCATCGACCAGGCTGCACAGAAGGCCATGGACATCTGTGATCCAGCGGAAGATTTGCGCGGGGACGCAGAGTATAAAACACATATGGGCGGGGAAATGACG
>JACZQS010000285.1 GCA_022545625.1 Pseudomonadota bacterium | reverse complement strand
AGCGATGCGGTCGCGGCTATCAGTGTGGAAAGCGAACGCATTGGTATCACGTTGAAAACAGGTGTCGAGGTCCAGGGTATTGAAAAAATAAACGGCAAACTGCGGGTGAGATACCTGCACGAGGGCAAGGAGCACAGCATCGATTCCAGCCGGGTCGTGAACGGTACCGGGCGTATTGCCAATGTTGCCGAGTTGAATCTCGATGCCGCCAATGTTAAACACGATGGGATCCGCATCGAAGTCGATGAATACCTGCGCTCGGTTTCCAACCCTGCAGTCTGGGTAGCCGGCGATGCGCTGGTCCACTCGGCGCAGTTATCGCCGCTGGCTACCTACGAGGGACGCCTTGTCGGCAAGAATATTGTCAATGGCGCGCAGCAGTCACCTGATTACTCGATTGTTCCGAGCGCGGTTTATACTGTTCCGGCACTGAGCAGCGTCGGCATGACCGAGGCTGAAGCATCGAAGGCGGGTCTCGACATCGAAGTGAAAACCTCGGATATGTCGCAGTGGTTTTCCGCGCGTTTCTACGCGGAAACCGTCGCCTGGGCCAAGGTTCTGGTGGAAAAGGGTACGCGGCGAATTGTCGGCGCCCACCTGGTTGGTCATCATGGCGAGGAGCTTATCCACCTGTTCGCACTGGCGATGCGCCACAATATCAGTGCCGATGATCTGGGTGGCGAGATGTTTGCTTTTCCCACCTTTACCGCGGATATCCCGAGCCTGGTTTAGCTTAGAGAGATCAAACCTACTAATCCCTCTCCCAATATTTGGGAGAGGGTTAGGGTGAGGGTTAAAAAGCTAGTTAAAAAACAACAGTTTTATCGCGCTTGCCAGAGGCACGATAACCAGCAGTGCTTTAATTAATCGATGGCCGGATTTTATCAACAGTTGCGCCCCGAGATAAGATCCGGCTATATTGCCCAGCGCCATACAGATCGCAATCAACCACCAGACGTGGCCACCAGCCATTAAAATAAGCAGGGAAGATGTGTGGATCACCATCATCACAAGTCGGCTATTGCTTACCGCCATGCGAAGCTCGTAACCACGTAATACCGAAAAGGCGAGTACCAGGCTGGGCCCGGTTCCCATGCCGAAAAACCCGCCGTAGAGTCCGGAAGCGGATCCTACAATCGCGTTGAATCGAGACTTTGACATTTTTGGCGTACCTGCACTGCCTGCGGCCACGGGAGCGACGGCAATGTAAAGGGCTATAAAAATCAGCACATAGGGAATGATTGCCTCAAGAATACCCGCCTCTGAAAACCACTGCAGCAACACCACACCGATACACGAACCGGCCAGTGCATAAATCAGTAATGGCCAGTTTGACTCGATATCGAGAAATCCTTTACGCAAGTACTGGTAAGCCGCGGTGGAGCTGCCCAGCGTGTTCTGGAACTTGTTCACCGCAATTGCATTGATTGGAGGTATGCCCATGACCAGCATCAGCGGCACTATAACCATGCCTGCGCCGCCGGAGATGGCGTTGAGAACACCGCCAAAAATAGAGCAGGCGGTAAGGATAACAATGATAGCCAGGGGTAAATCCATCGGCTGGATTTAGTCGCCTGTGTGGCTGGCCAGAAAAGCCTGTTTTTGTAATCGAGTCAATTTCTTGATTTCAATCTCGCGTTTACTCGCGGTACTTCGTGTATGGCCGTCCTCCCGGTAAATGACTTTGAGAGGCGTTCTGCCATTGAAGAATTTTGCACCTAGCGGACCAGATTTGTGTTGTTCGAAACGTCGTTCAACATCGGTAGTGATGCCGGTGTAGTAGGAGTGATCGCTCGCCTCGATGATGTAGACCGACCAGTTAATATTGCCCCCCGCGATTGACTAAAAGTAGATTCGATTCGATGTTATACAAATACAGCGGGTTTCTCCAGGGAACCTTCGAGCCACCCGGTGCGTCTCTGCTAGAAATACAAACCCATTCTTGCAAAAGGATCGACCAAAAAGGTTTGAATTTGACCCACTTTACAGCCCAACGTGTTATTTTATAGGCTTGTGCGCGGGTGTTGACAAGGTGTAAAACTACAGAGGGGAAACGCGATGAGTAATCGATACAACAGTATTCTTGACACCATTGGCAATACGCCAGCGGTACGGATCAACAACCTGGGCCCGAAGCATGTCAATATCTATGTGAAAGTCGAATCGTTCAACCCGATGGGTTCGGTCAAGGACAGGCTGGCACTTGGAGTCATCGAAGACGCCGAAGCCCGGGGTGAATTGAAACCTGGTCAAACCATTATTGAAGCTACCAGCGGTAACACCGGCATCGGTCTGGCCATGGTGTGTGCGCAGAAAGGTTACCCACTGGTAGTCATCATGGCAGAAAATTTTAGTCTCGAACGCCGCCGCATGATGCGTTTCCTCGGCGCCAAAGTGGTTTTGACGCCAGCCTCGGAGATGGGTTCTGGCATGGTCAGGAAGGTCGATGAACTGGCCGCGGCGCATGGTTGGTGGCGATCGCGTCAATTTGAAAACCCGGCCAACGCCAATATACATGCACGTACCACCGCGGTCGAAATTCTTGCGGACTTCGACGATGTATCCCTCGACTACTGGGTCAGCGGTTTCGGCACCGGTGGCACCATCAACGGTGTATCGCGCGTGCTCAAGGAGAAGAGTCCGCAGACCAAGGTTATAGTCTGTGAGCCGGATAATTCACAAACCCTGGGCAGCGGTATTCCCCAGCCACGCAATGCCGATGGCTCGCACAGCCAGAGCCATCCGAATTTCAGGCCGCATTTGATGCAGGGCTGGTCACCAGACTTCATACCGAAACTGGCGGAACAGGTTATCGACGCCAATCACATAGACGCATTTCTTCCGATCGATGGCAATTTTGCCCTGCAGTGTTCCAGGGACCTGGCGCAAAAAGAAGGAATTTTTGTTGGCACCAGCTCTGGAGCGACATTTGCCGGCGCGTTGAAAATCGCCGAAACCGCGCCCGAGGGTAGCAATATTTTATGCATGCTACCCGATACAGGTGAACGCTATTTGTCGACCCCGCTGTTCGACGATATCAGCACCGATATGAACGAGGAGGAGTTAGCGATATCATGCTCCACACCTGCCTGTCGTTTCGACGTTAGCGAACCCGAAGCCGATGAACCCGAACCTGAAGTGGTCGCGGCCACGGAAGCGGTAGAGTTAGACCCGGCGGCTATCAAAGAAGTAGATACCGTATTGGAACAAAATACTAACCAGGTGGTCATGTTTGCACTGGAGTGGTGCGAGTTTTGCTGGTCGGTGCGCAAGATGATGAGCGCCTGCGATATTCCTTACGTCACCGTCGATCTAGATTCAGTCGCTTACCAGGAAAATGACCGTGGTGGAAAAATTCTGGAAGTACTCAAGCAAAGAAATGACTGGCCGACCATTCCACAAATTTATGTCGGCGACAAGTTTGTCGGGGGTGCAATGGACCTGTTCGATTTTGGCAAGGCCGGAGATCTTGAGAAATTATTAACATCGCGCAAAATTCCGTATAAC
>JACZQS010000029.1 GCA_022545625.1 Pseudomonadota bacterium | reverse complement strand
TTATCAGCAAACTGCAAATATCACGACAAACCGACAGTTTAGACGCACCATTAGTGCTGGACGGTATCGGTCTTACATTATTAAATCTCAACATAGACGGTACCTCTTTGCATTCCGGGCAGTATGACGTAACCGAGTATCAGCTGACTATATTCGAGGTGCCCGATGAATTCGAATTTTCCTGCGAAGTCGAAATTAATCCGGCAGCCAATACACGCCTGGAAGGTCTTTACCTGTCGTCCGGAAATTTCTGTACGCAATGCGAGGCGGAAGGGTTTCGCTACATTACCTATTACATCGACCGGCCTGATGTCATGTCTGTATTTGAAACCAGAATCAGCGCACCGAAAGCGGGATTTCCGGTTATGCTTTCAAATGGAGATCGGATTCGTTCGGGTGAATCTGGTAACAGGCACTGGGTCGAATGGTCCGATCCGTATCCGAAACCCTGCTATCTTTTTGCACTGGTGGCTGGCGATCTGGCTCGAATTGATGGTGAATTTATCACCACTTCCGGTAAGGCGGTGGCCTTACAGTTTTTCACCGAGCATCATAATCGGCAAAAATGCGACCACGCGATGCGCTCATTGCAAAAGGCAATGAAATGGGACGAGGATACATTCGGCCTCGAATACGACCTGGATTTGTTCATGGTCGTCGCGATTGACGACTTCAACATGGGGGCGATGGAAAACAAGGGGCTCAACGTATTCAATACCAAGTACGTGCTGGCAAATCCACAAACCGCAACCGACAATGATTATCTTGCGATCGAAGCGGTGATAGGGCATGAGTATTTTCACAATTGGACCGGAAATCGTGTCACCTGCCGTGACTGGTTTCAAATAAGCCTAAAAGAGGGATTAACGGTCTTCAGGGATCAGGAGTTTAGCTCGGACATGGCTTCACGTTCGATTCAGCGTATCAACGATGTGCGCATGTTGCGCAACCATCAGTTCCCGGAAGATGCGGGTCCGATGTCGCACCCGGTGCGGCCAGCCTCTTACCAGGAAATTAATAATTTTTACACCGCCACCGTGTATAACAAGGGTGCCGAACTAGTCCGTATGATTCATACCCTGCTGGGAAAGGATGATTTTCGTAAAGGCATGGATCTTTATTTTCAGCGACATGATGGCCAGGCTGTAACGACCGATGACTTCAGGTTGGCGATGCAGGATGCCTCGGGTGTCAACCTGGACCATTTTCAACTCTGGTATCAACAATCGGGAACGCCAAGGATCGAAATCAGCCGGGATTTCGACCAGGCGCAAAAAACTCTGTACCTGGAAATAAAACAGGATCCAGGAACTACACTGGGTAAGGCCAACCAGCCATTTCACATGCCGATGCGGCTCGCCCTGTTCGACCAGCAGGGGAAGGCTATCGATCTAGATGGGCAGGGATTGCTCGAACAAATTGTCGATATTAAGGAACAAAATCATCGGTTCAAGTTTGAAGGCATCGACCAGGAACCGCTGGTTTCAGCCTTTCGTGGATTTTCGGCGCCAATAATTACGAGTAGCGATTTACGCGACGAGGAACTGGCGACCCTGATGTCCTGCGATACCGATCCTTTTAATCGTTGGGAAGCGGGGCAGCAATATGCTACCCGGGTCATGCTCGACAGGATCGTATCTAAAGACGGGCAAAAGCCAGTCCACCCGCAGGAAATGCTGAAGGCCTACCGAATAATACTCGACGATGACAAGATGGATTACGCCCTGGTCGCCGAGATGATGATATTGCCGAGCGAAAAATATCTCGGAGAAATGCTGGATAGCGTTGATGTACACAAGATTCGACTGGTTCGCGAGGGTATCAGGGGTTTGATAGCAGAGGCAACTGAAGACTTGTTACTCAAGCGTTACGAGGAATGTAGCGAACAGGGCGAGTATCGGGTAACACCCGAGGATACTGGCAAACGCAGTCTCAAAAATGTGTGCCTGGCTTTCCTGTTGATGCTCGATAAAACCAAATACTTTGATCTGTGTCTTCAACAGTTTAATAATGCCGGTAACATGACCGATCAAATCGGTTGTCTACTACCGATCGTGCATTATCAAAACCAGGTGCGAGAAGAAATTGTTCGGCGCTACTATGAACAATGGCAGAAAACAGCGCTGGTGGTTGATAAGTGGTTTAGCGCTCAGGCTTCTTCTTACGCTAAGGATTCGCTGGCGCATATCAAAACCCTGTTCGATCATCCGGATTATTCGATTCACAACCCGAATCGTGCGAGATCATTACTGGGTTCATTGATCGCCAACTCAAGTGCATTCCACGAGCCTGGCGGCGCTGGTTACGAATTTGTCGCCGGTAAAATTATCGAAATTGACGCGATCAACCCCCAGGTAGCAGCAAGAATGGCCAACGCATTTCTACACTGGAGAAAGTTACTGCCCTCACAAGGCCAGTTGATGAAGCAGCAAATAGAAATTATCGTTTCTACTCCCAACCTGTCCAGTGGCCTGAATGAATTGATGACCGCGAGCTTGTCTACTGATTAACGATCATGGCTGTTAATGTTGATCTCATCATCCCCGGATTGTTTGATTTACCGGTGGATGAGCTGGACCCGGGCTTCCTGAATCTCGAACTGCCTGCACTCAACCGGTTTCTACGCTTTAGCCGGCCTTGTCAGAACCAGGCATTTGACCTGGAACCGATGCTGATCGAGGCCATGGGCTGGACCGGGTTACAAACGCTACCGTTCGCCCAGGCCTACGCCGAACAGGAATTGCGGGATAGCGATAATTTGCTGCTCTTCAGGGCGATCCACCTGAAGGCTGATATGCACAATGCGATTGTGGTACCACTCGAAGAAAACCAGGCTAATGACCGGGATATAGATATAATAATCAATGACTTAAGAGATTTATTTAAAGTAGATTGTGACATAACCAGGCTACCAAATAGGCTCTGGCTGATGCATTTGAAACAATGTACACCGACCCAACATTATCCGCATTACCTGTCGGTCCTTGGTCGCAAGGCCGACCCTTTTATTCAACAGTCAAAACAGGCCTTGCCCTGGTATAAACTGATGAACGAGATGCAAATGTTTATGCATCAACACGAGAGCAATCGCAATCGATTTGAATCAGGCCTGTTGCCGGTCAATAGCCTGTGGTTTTGGGGAGCTGGAAAATTATCAGGATTAACCACAAATAACATCGATTGGTATTGTGATGATCCGCTATTGAAGCAATTTGCCAGTGTAGTGAATATCGACTGTGCAGGACTCGATGATGTGCAGACAACGACCTTCGACCGTGACAGCATAATCGTCGATCTGTCGCTACTTGAGGCTTTGAAATCTTCCTGCGAAACGAGATTGCAGGCCTTGTTAAGCAACCTGGAAGAACGTCTGTTTAATCCATTACTGCATCTGATCCGGGCGCGCCGGTGTGCCCTGAGGCTTAGAAGCGGCGCTCAACTTGATTTGAAGATGACCGCCTTTTCGGCCTATCAATGGTGGAAACATTCTAAATCCCTGGTTGATCGCACAGGATACTAACCAGGTGACCGGCGCCAATCCTGATCAATTAATTACTCGTTCAGTGCCACAGCACAGCCTGGACCCGGATATGGATCCGGTATTCACGCGGATCTTTGCGTCGCGTGGGGTGATATTGGCCCGTGAAACCAGCTATGCGCTTGGCAATATGCTCGCGGTAGACAAGATCAAGCACCTGGACATTGCAGCTGATCTACTCGTGGTACATATTAACCAGGGCAGTAATATTTTGATTTTCGGCGACTATGATGCCGATGGTGCAACCAGTACCGCGTTATGTGTAAGCGCACTGTCATCATTGGGTCACAGCAATGTAAGTTACTTAATGCCCGATCGATTTGTCGATGGGTATGGACTGTCACTTTCGGTTGCGCATCGAATCGCGAATCAAAACCCCGATTGTGTGATAACGGTCGATAATGGTATCGGAAGTATCGATGGCATCGCTTTTCTGCGTGATAAGGGAATCGATGTCATAGTGACCGATCATCACCTGCCTGCGAATGAGCTTCCCAATGCCTCGGTTATCGTCAATCAAAATGCCTGGCCCGATCAAGAGCAGGGTAAATACCTGGCCGGGGTTGGTGTAGCCTTTTACCTGATGCTGGCATTACGTAAAACTCTCAGGGAATCCGGGTGGTTTAACGACGACAGGCCGGAACCAAATTTGGCTAACTACCTGGATCTTGTCGCCCTGGGTACGCTGGCTGACCTGGTGCCCCTTGATTACAATAATCGAATTCTGGTCAATGAGGGTTTGAAGCGAATCCGCGCCGGGTCATGCTGCAGCGGTATCAGGGCCCTGGTCGAGGTATCAGATAAATATCTGGATAATCTGAGTAGTACCGATATCGGCTTCGCGATAGCACCAAAAATCAATGCCGCCGGTCGTCTCGATGACATGACTATCGGTGTCAAGTGCCTGTTGTCTGAAGATCTTGGCAGCGCGTTGAAATTGGCAGGTGAGTTACACGACATCAATAATCAGCGCAAACAGATACAGCAGGCAATGTCAGACGCAGCCATGCAGGAAATAAATCAGCTGGCCCATCCCGAACTCGAGTCAGAATCGGCCATCGTGCTTTATCAAAAGGATTGGCATGAAGGCGTAGTAGGAATCGTCGCGGCAAAAATCCGTGAAAAATATCATCGTCCGAGTATCGTCTTCGCCGGCTCAGAAGACGGGTATTTGAAAGGATCGGGTAGATCGATTCCCGGCATTCACCTGCGAGATATGCTCGACGGAGTGGATAAACGGCTACCGGGATTGATTATCAGGTTCGGGGGTCACGCGATGGCCGCGGGACTGAGCATCGAGGCGTCCAGCCTGGATCAATTTTCACAAGCCTTTAAACAGGTGATTTCGGACCTGGCAGACCCCGATTGTTTTAATTTACAGGTCGAATGTGATGGTTCGCTCGAGGAGCAGCATTTTGACATGCAGTTTGCCGAGCAACTGCAAAATTTGAGCCCATGGGGTCAGCGATTTCCGGCGCCGAGTTTTGTTGGAGAGTTCGAGGTACTCAGTCGTCGAGTACTTTCAAACAAACACTTGAAGCTGCGGTTAAAATTACCCCAGGCGCGGGATTCCAGCTTTCAGGTCCTGGATGCAATTGCATTTTTTCAACCCGACGAAATACTCAATTCAACTCAGCAAACGATACAGATTCACTACGAACTAAACATCAATGTATATCGCCATCAGAAGTCATTACAATTACTGATTCATGATATTCTGTGACTATTGACTGCCCATAAATTCATTTCAGGACAGACTAGTTTGGCCAAAATAGCAGTATCACCGATTCCCACCTTCGCAACTGTAGAACAGGTTATCGAGGAACTAAATCCGGGGTATCCGGTATATTGTCTGCGTCCCGCGGAAATCCAGCGGCAGGCACAGTATTTTCTCGAGAATTTTCCCGGACGGGTTCTATATGCGGTTAAATGTAACCCCCATCTGGCGGTACTACGTATATTGTACGACGCTGGAATTCGGCATTTTGATACCGCTTCGCTGACCGAAATTGCCGATGTTCGAGAGCATTTTCCACAAGCGGATTGCTATTTTATGCATCCCGTGAAAGCTCGCGCGGCGATTCAAACGGCGCATAGTGTATATGGCGTAGGTCACTATGTGATCGATCATGTTAAAGAACTTGAAAAAATAGTAGAGTCTACCGGAAGCGCTGATGGGCGAGTGATTCTGGTCAGGATCGTCACGCCAGCACACGATGTCCAGTATCAGCTATCGGATAAATTTGGAATTCCCGCGGATCAGGCCCCGGAATTATTGCGTCAGGTCCACGAAGCCGAGTTCCAGACCGGCGTGGCCTTTCACGTCGGCTCCCAATGCCGCAGCCCACAGGCATTTGCCGATGGTGTCAGGACTGCGCTCGAAGTGATTCAAAAGGCTGCTGTCCCGGTGCACTATCTCGATGTCGGGGGTGGTTTCCCGGCACCCTATGAGAAGGATCATCCACCGCCACTGGAGGACTATTTCAGTGCCATTCATGAGGCGTTTGACCAGGATATATTACGCCGTGATTGTGTGTTGATGTGTGAACCCGGACGGGCAATGGTTGCGAGTGGTTGTTCATTGCTGGTACAGATTCAACTGCGCAAGGGTAATAAGCTGTACATCAATGATGGAATCTATCAAAGCCTGTCGGAAACTCTGCTGGGTAAAATTAAGTTTCCGGCCAGACTGATCAATCCACAACGAAACCTGTCAACTACAAGCCAGGACTTCAAAATACTGGGCCCAACCTGTGATACGGTTGATATTTTACCCGAACCATTCAACCTGCCGGACGATGCCGACGAGGGAGACTGGATCGAGATTGGCCAGGCGGGCGCTTATACCAATGCAGCAGCCACTCGTTTTAACGGGTTTTTCCCGGAGACCTTCGTCTCGGTTGACGCGCCACCATTACTACCTGCTACCTGAGACTGGCCGACTCCACGGGCTAGTGTGGATTTTGAGAGGGGTATTCAGGCCGGCCTATTTATCCGAAATGGCCTTCTCGATTGTTTCGAGTAGCTCTTCATCAAGCTTCGGAATCTCGACCAGGTCTTTTTTATCGTCGCTCAGTGATTTGAGTTTCTTGCGCTGCTTTTTGGCGATCGCGTGCAATTCTTTAAGCTGGGCAATCAGCGGTGCACTTTGCGCCATCAGGGCTTTACTGTTTTCCAGTTCGCCTTCAAGTTTGGTTTTTTGCTTGCGTATTGACTGCAGCTTTGATTCGGTTTGTGTCCGCAGTTTGGCTTCATCCATTTTTTGCTTTTTCAATGTTTTAAGTTTCTTAATAACATTTTCGGGAGTATCGGCCAGCGCTTTGGATATTGCCTTCAACTTGTTTTGTTTGTCGGTAACCTCGGCACGGACTTTTTTCAGTGCTTCTGCATTTTCAGCCCGACCTGTAACCAGTTTTGATTCGGCCGCCTTGCGGGCTGCTTCGGCACCGGCAACCAATTCCAGTGCATCATTCATCGCCTGTTCGCTACTAGCAACTTGTGCTTCCATCCTGGAGATTTCTTTCTCGGTCTGTTTTCGAGTTTCAATGATTGTGATATCGGCGTTTTTGGCCTGTAGTATGGCCTTGTTCATTGCGGTTTTTAATTCATCGGTACTACACTCTGCGTCGAGACCGAGGGCATCAGCCGCGGCTCCCATCAAAATTTGTTTGCTGATAGCAAGGTCCTTCCACACTTGCAGTTGAATATCATTATCTGTCTGGCTCACTCATGTACCTCAGTAGTTTAAAAGTTGGTGGTGTAAAAATTTGGCGGCACACCTTAGCATAATATTTCCATAAATACTCTAGCCCTGGCTAAATTTTATAGGCGAAAATTGGTTTCCAATCGGGTAGAATCGCTTTTTTTTATTCGTCGGTGATTATATTGGAAACGAATTCGATTACCCAGAAAATCAACGATCTAGAATCACGGATCGATTCGCTTCGGGGGTATCTTTGACTACGATCTAAAAAAGGAAAAATTGGAAGAAGTACTGCTCGAACTCGAAAATCCTCATATCTGGGACGAACCTGAAAAAGCCCAGAAACTAGGTAAGGAAAAAGCGAGCCTGGAATCCGTAGTTCAAGGTCTGGATCAAAGCAGTGGCTCGATTCGTGAAGCAGCTGAATTGCTCGAACTGGCAATTACAGAAGAAGACATTGCGACCGCAGACGAAATCAGCCGTGATCTGGATAAAATTGAATCCACCATAGCCGATCTTGAATTCAGACGCATGTTCTCCGGTGAAATGGATGAGTGTAATGCCTTCCTGGATATACAGTCGGGCTCGGGTGGGACCGAAGCGCAGGACTGGGCCAATATGCTCTTACGCATGTATTTGCGTTGGGGAGAATCCAAGGGTTTCAAGACTGAACTGATCGAGGTCTCGGCGGGTGATGTGGCAGGCATCAAGAGTGCCTCGGTCCGCTTCGAGGGTGCCTATGCTTACGGTTGGTTGCGCACCGAAACCGGGGTTCACCGGCTAGTGCGCAAATCGCCCTTTGATTCCGGAAGTCGCCGGCATACTTCGTTTGCGGCGGCCTTTGTATCTCCGGAGGTGGACGACGATATCGATATAGAAATCGATCCTTCGGATTTACGCATCGATGTCTACCGCGCCAGTGGTGCCGGGGGGCAACATGTTAACCGCACAGAGTCGGCGGTGCGAATCACGCATTTGCCCACTAATGTAGTAGTGCAGTGCCAGAACGACCGGTCGCAACATAAAAACAAGGCAACGGCGATGAAACAACTCAAAGCCAAATTATATGAACTCGAAGTACAGGCACGTAACGCAAAGGCACAGAGTGTCGAAGATTCCAAATCCGATATCGGTTGGGGCAGCCAGATACGATCTTATGTACTGGATCAGTCGCGGATTAAGGATTTACGCACTGGAGTTGAAACCGGTAATACCCAGGCAGTGCTGGATGGCGCACTGGATCAATTTATAGAAGCGAGCCTGAAGAGCGGGCAGTAGGCAAGGGTAAAACAGATGAACCAGGATTCAGATGGCAATAACAGCCCCGAATTGACGGCGGAGGACGAGAACCGCTATATAGCGCAACGTCGAGATAAGCTGTCAAAACTGAGGGAGCAGGGGCAGGCCTACCCCAATCATTTCAGGAGGACTGATTTTGCCCAGGATTTACATGATCAGTACGCTGACCAGTCGCGTGAGGCACTCGAACAAGATTCGATCAATATAAGCCTGGCTGGACGAATGATGTTCAAGCGTGTGATGGGCAAGGCCAGTTTCGCTCAAATTCAGGATATGAGCGGAACCATACAAATTTTTGTGCAACGCGATGCAATAGGCGAAATCGACTACGAATCCTTCAAACATAGCGATATCGGCGATATATACGGTATTAGCGGAATTTTGTTTCAGACTAAAACCGGCGAGCTGACAATAAAGGCCAAAACCCTGGAATTGTTAACCAAGTCGTTACGCCCATTACCCGAGAAATTTCACGGCCTCACCGACCAGGAGCAGAAATATCGCCAGCGCTATATCGATTTGATCATGAACCAGGAGTCACGGCGGGTATTTAGAATTCGAAGTCAAACCATAAATTTCATTCGACAGTATTTGACCGAAGCAGGATTTATTGAAGTGGAAACCCCGATGATGCATGTGATTCCCGGAGGTGCGGTAGCCAGACCTTTCATCACCCATCACAATACCTTCGATATGGATCTTTATCTTCGCGTTGCGCCGGAGCTTTACCTTAAACGGCTTGTAGTCGGAGGTATCGAGCGGGTATTTGAAATTAATAGAAATTTTCGTAATGAAGGCCTGTCCACGCGCCATAATCCCGAGTTTACGATGCTCGAGTTTTATCAGGCTTACGCCGATTATAATCAGATTATGGATCTCACTGAGGATATGCTGCGCCAGCTTTCAAAATCTGTCGTTGGCGACACAATCTTGCAATACCAGGGAGAGAGTATCGATCTACAACAACCCTTTCAACGCCTGACCATGATCGAGTCTATAATAAAGTTCAACCCGGAAATTGATGCGGATGACCTCGACAAGCTCGACTATTGCCGGGAGATTGCAAAAAAACAGGGAATCGCGATTGAATCGAGCTGGGGAACCGGAAAGCTACATATGGAAATTTTTGAAAAATCTGTTGAACATCGATTAATCCAGCCAGCCTTTATTACCGCGTATCCGACCGAGGTCTCGCCGCTGTCGAGACGCAATGATGATGATCCGACAATCACTGATCGATTCGAACTTTTTATCGGAGGCCGTGAACTGGCGAATGGATTTTCCGAGCTCAATGATCCCGAAGACCAGGCCGAGCGATTTCGACAGCAGGTCGAAGAAATGGAGTCGGGCGATGATGAAGCCATGCATTACGATGCGGACTATATCCGCGCACTGGAATACGGGTTACCGCCTACGGCCGGTGAAGGCCTCGGCATCGATCGGCTTGTGATGCTACTGACAGATTCGTCCAGTATCCGTGATGTTATCCTGTTTCCACTGATGCGGCCCGAGTAATCAACGTTTTTCGTTTATAGTCGGCCAGGACTATATCGAAATACTAATCAGTGAATCCAGTATATAGACCGATTGATTAATTTACCGGCTTGGCAGTGGTAAGGCCGAGATTTTCCCAATTTTGCATGCCACCGCGGTACCATTTCAATTTGTGTGCCGGGTAACCGAATTTAAGCAGGTTTTTGATGTTATTTGGGGATTGGCCACACCACATTCCATTACAAAACATGATCAGGGTTTTTGCCTGGCTGTAGTCCCACAGCCCTTCCATGTTCGCGGCATTTAGCTGGCTTTCTAAAATTTCACCGATTGATATTGGATCTGCGCCCTGGGCCGGGTTAAGGCTCTTCCAGGGAATATTGATAGCACCCGGAATGGTCCCCTTTGCAACCCAGTCAGGCGTGCGCGAATCGATTACCAGGATCGATTCATCGCCCTCGCTAATCAGTTTCAAATAATTGAGTACCTCCAGCTCGGCGATTGTCTCGACACCCGGAGCCAGGGTAGAAGGTTGTATGCAAAATGGCGGGCATTTTCGCGAGGTTTTGGCAAATGCCGGGTTAACCGTATTCTTCTGGTTCTGGTTACGCATGATTTTGACATTCCGGTCACCATGTATCACTGTGACACTTTCGAGTGTCGGTGTGATATTGACTACTGCAGCGGGTGACAGGGTACTGAATGTTAATGTCAATATGGCAGTTCCAGCCATCACAATATTAGTCAGTTTCATTGCTTGTCTTCCTCATGGTCGGTTTAATCCCGGATCGATTGGACGTTCCGGGTTTTTATTGTATTAATAGTGGGAAAACTGAAGATCTGGCCAAAATCCGGTTCTTCGTTTTCCTGCTTTAATTCTAAGACGGTCTATTTAAGATTTTCCTCTGGGCTGGTGTTGGCCACCGGTTCAGAAATAGCCTGCCTGGAGAATTCCCGGACTATCGACCGCCAACCACTCCAAATAATTTAAATTATCTAGGCATGATCAAGGTATTTAAATCGATTGAATGGAGTACGGTCTGGTGTTCGAAGTAAACTCTGAAACTACCGTAAACCCATTCGCTGATCGGTGGTTCGCCTACAGGCCCGTGACGCTGCTCGGGTTCGCCGAATTCAACCAGGACCGAATCCATACTGATGCCACGTCGTGGCATTATCTGGGTTTCGCCAAATTCGTGATGGCCGGGTATGGTCAAGGTATTAGCGCCTATAGAGGGCGCGATCAGGGCCAAAGCCAGTGCGATAATTATTGTTCCGCTACGCATGTTTCTATCTCCTGATGTTTACCATCAAGTCCTTCGTTATCAGGGCACAAACTCACCCAGGGTTGTATGGTTAATAACTATAGCACGGCTTGGGTATCAGGCAAGGGAGACCTGTTACAGAATAAGTCACTGTAATTATGCAATTGGTGGTGGCGTCAATCTATTCATGGTTTAATCCGCAGCATGAATTTACCGCTGGAACTGTTCATTGGCCTTCGCTACACCAGGGCCAAAAGACGCAATCATTTTATCTCCTTTATCTCCCTGATTTCGATGTTGGGAATCGCGCTGGGTGTGATGGCTCTGATCGTGGTCCTGTCAGTCATGAATGGCTTCGAAAAAGAGCTCAGAAGCCGCATATTGGGCATGGTGTCTCACGTTACCGTGACCAGTTTTGATAATCAGTTGCAAGGCTGGCCGCTACTCAGAGAGCGGCTTATTTCACACGATAAGGTGATTGGCGCTGCTCCTTACGTTGAGGCCGAGGCAATGCTGTCAAATAGATCTTCGGTGAGTGGTACGATTGTGCGCGGAATTGATCCGGCACTCGAAACCCAGGTATCAAAGATTCATCAGCACATGAAGTTTGGGCAACTTTCTGATCTTATACCGGGTGACTATGGAATTATTCTTGGCACGGGTCTGGCCAATACCCTGGATGTAGTGCCAGGTGATCGGGTAACCATGATTACCCCGCAATCCACCGCCTCGCCGGTTGGCTTCCTGCCACGGCTAAGACGTTTCAAGATAGTCGGATTATTTGAGATCGGGGTTTACGAATATGACCGGAGCACCGCTATTATCCATAAGGATGACGCTAGCCGCCTGTTTCGTTTGGACGGCGACGTGAGTGGTTTAAGACTACGACTGAGCGATATGGACGAGGCGCCACTGATCCGCAACGAGTTACGGGACCTCGCTGGACTCGAATACTGGGTGTCAGACTGGACATTGCGACACAGCAATTACTTTAAGGCGGTACAGACCGAAAAAACAGTGATGTTTATCATCCTGTCGCTGATTATTGCGGTAGCCGCCTTTAATATAGTATCGACCCTGGTCATGGTGGTTACCGACAAACAATCGGATATCGCGATATTGCGAACTATCGGTGTCTCGCCGACTTCGATTATGTGGGTGTTTATGGTGCAGGGCATCTTGATAGGGGCGGTGGGAACCATTCTGGGCCTGGGTAGCGGTGTGCTGATAGCATCCTACGTAGATGTCATAATCCCGGCCCTCGAACAATT